>DLUF01000060.1 GCA_002742765.1 Sulfurospirillum sp. UBA12182
GGAGATGCTATCGCTGCACTCTTTTTCGTACACTATCTGCGTTCTCGTTGCGTCAAAACAGCCTTGGAGCTTGCCGCTTCTTCGGTCTATGGACTTTTGAAAAAAACTGAGTTAGCAAACTCGAGAGAAATCCTTCTTATCAAAGCCCAAGAGGAGATAACCACTCCAACATGGCAATTTGAAGCACAAGAGATTTAAAGTTAAAAAACCAATCAAACCGTTTTTTGGATTGATTGGTTTTTTATGTATTATTTATTTGCTACTTTGGAGACCATATTTTTTAGAGTAAATCCAAAAAGGACAAATACACTCACAGCACCCAAGATATCTAAAAACATATCTTTTTGCGCATCCCAAACATCACCTTGCGAACCTAAGAAAGCAGCTCCAGATTCTCCACCTTCAGAAATCGCATAGTACATCTCTATCACTTCATATAAAGCTCCCCAAAAGCCTAAAGCTATAATCCCGAGAAAAATTGCTGTTGGGATGTTTGAAACCCATCTTTTTCTTAAAAACAACTCCGCTAGAGGATAAGCCAATATACCAACTAAAAAATGCCCGACTCTATCAAAGTTGTTTCTACCATCAGGAAACAGAAAATCCCAAGGCAAATGCGACAATAAAGCGTTAAAAAAGTCAAAAGGGGTTCTTTCAAAAGTATAATGACCACCGATTGTATGATACATGAAGAAAAAGGCTATTAACCCATATGACAAATTTGAAAATCTAAAATTTTGAAATGTCAAAACCAAAACTAAAACTGGAATCATCACAGGTATATTTTCTGCCCACCATACAGCTCTATCATAAGGGTTTATAGCCAACAAGCTAAAATGAATGATATAAACCACCAACAAGATATGAGGGAAATATATATTTAATTTTTTCATCGTTTTTCTTCATTTATTGTATAGAAATGTAAATTTCAATTTCATTTTGATTTTTATAATATTCAAAATCAGTTTTATACGCTCTTTTATATTGAGAATTTTCATTTGAAAAATATTCCCAAATTTCGCCCCAAGTTTCTATGACTGCTTGTACTCTGGAGTTATCATTATTTTCTTTATATATTTTATTAAACACTAGGTATTTACCTGTTTCAATTTTTATGCTTTCTAACTTCTCATTGGAAGTTTCATATCCTGCTAATACATCAAATTCACCATTTGCATCTGATTCATAGTTATAGTAAACCCCGTAAACTCTCTCCCCACCTTTATAATCTACATCTACAGTTCCATCAAATTTTTGCCATACTGCGCCTATCTTTGCAGTTTGCGGATTCATTTCATCCTCATTTTTTGTTCTTGTTGAAATACCGTAAATCATTTTTTCTTCGATTTTGACTACTCTCATAATCTTCCTTTATAGTTATTTGATAGCTGTGTATAAAATGAGCCGATGAATTGTTATCTTATTCGCCATAATGTGACCACATTCTAGAAATTCTTATTACTTTATCAGATTCTCTAACTTCATAAACTAGCCTATGTTGAATATTTATTCTTCTTGAATATGAACCGTTTAAATTACCAACTAATTTTTCATAAGGAGGTGGATTTTTAAATGGGTCTTTTTTGATGGTTTCAATAAGCTCTTTAGCTTTTTTATCTAAATTGGCACTTGATAATTTTTTGGCATCTTTTAGTGCTAACTTACTATAAAGTATTTTATACTCTACCATTCAATATCTTCACTAAACTCACTGTCATCTGAACCCATTGATTCTTGAATTGAAGAAGCCATGTTAGGAATAGAGTTTAAATATAGTGTTTCTTCTATTGCATTCCAGTCTTCCTCTGAAAGCATGACTACATTGTTTCTTTTCCCCGTAATCAATACAGGCTCATGTGTTTGCGCTGTTTGATCCATAACATTGTAAATATCAGCTCTTACCTGACTTACTGACATAACTCTTGTCATAGCTAACCTTTTTATTTATTTTTTATATTGTACTCAATATCGTACGCTTTCTCAATGCGTGATAAGTTTTAAAGATAACGGTTGAGTTGAGAAATAGTTGTGCCCGCAGGGTCAACTATTTCTCTCCAAAGTTTTGTTAGATTAACTATATATTGGATTTCCCAATAAACTGCTGATTCTAATTTTATCTGTAATACCATGTTCTTCACATACATTTAATATTTTTTTTCTATCCTGCTTATCAATTGATGGACCAAGATATATGTTATTTATCAAAATTGTGGGATTGACTTTCACCAAAATACCATGTTCAGGAACTGAAACACCAACTTCTTCTGCCATTCTTAAAGATATTGCAAGTCTAAATTCATTTTCCCATGAAAAAGCATTATGCTTATAAAAAAATCTTTCAAGCACATTCGTGTTAACTTTCTCTTCCATAAGATTAATATATTGAATTTTACCTACATGTAAAGTTTCACTTCTATAGTTAGGTTTTATTCTATATGGTTCTAATGATTCTATAAGTGTCTCAATTGTAGTTGTTATTGCAAAACCTTTTTTTGAGTCTGCATATAACTTCCACATTGCATCATTTTCACAATCTGACATATGCCAACATGTAATTTTTGTTAATCTTCTAAGTTCAGCAAAAGCATGTTCAAAATTGTTATCTTGTTGAATTTCCATTCCTTGAGGTTTAATAGCAATAGCACCTTCATAAGGGTCATCTGTAAATTGTGTTGCAGATGAAAAATAAATTTCTTTTTTGTTTAGTATATCAATCAATCTATCAGGCTTAACATATCTCCAAAGTTTTTGCTTATTATCGTAATCATTTATTTTATTTACTGTCTTCATTAATATTCCATTGTAATCTAACGACTGAATATAGCCAATAAATTTCCGTTAGGTAATTTATTGGCTACTATGATTTGTTATAGATTTTGTTTTTATATCAATGCTTAATAAATCCAAAAGATAATTACTTGAATCTGTATCTTCTAGGGAAGCTGTTTTTGTCATACCTATGGTTTCTAAAGTTGGAATAACATCATTATCAGTATCCTCTAAGGACTCCGTAATAGTCCTTCCATATATATCATTATCAGTATCTTCTAAAGATTTTGTAATTGTTCTTCCAAAATTATTATCATTATCAGAATCCTCTAAACTTCGTGTCATAGTTGATGCTGAAATATTATTTTCTAATATAATTTCAAAACTTGACAAATAAGGCTTTTTCATTTGCTTCCTCCTATAAAAATATATAGTATAGTTATTATAGCCATAATTAATAAGCTTCTATGTAAAAATAATTCTACATTTTTTACATAACTAACATGCATTTGTGAAAATAATTCAGTCCACTTCATATTTGAATAATAGAATTTAAATTTACTATAGTTAATAGTTCCATCAATAAAGTCATCATATGTTTCTCTTATAAATGTACTCACTGACATAGATTGTAAATTAAATATTATCATATTTGTTAATAGAATGACTAGGTAATAAAATAATACTTTCAAGATTAAATTATCATCAACTATTTCAGTATAAAAACATTTTATGTCATTTAATTGTGTGAAGATTATTGATATAAAAGCTGCCACAAGTGTAACATAAAAAGTTCCTTTTGTTCTGGCTGTATTTTTTGAATCATTATAAACATTTATATCATCTTTTAAAATCTCAATAGATATATTTTGCCATTTAGAATCATATTGATGGTAATTACTTTGCAAAAAATTATCAATTTCAGTTTTTGTTTTATCTATTTTTTGACTTATAATATTTTTTAAAGAAAGTAGATAGATAAAATCAAATTTTTCTCTCCAAGTGAAAAAATAAATCTTATAACTTCCAAAGGGAATCATTAAAAGTGAAAATCTGTATTTGATTTTTTCAGGATTATAATCGTTTTCAATAGTATGAAATTTTTCATCATGAGATAGTTGGAAAAAAGGTATATCTGATAAGATGATTTTTTTAATATATTTAGCGATAGGATGATTTATTTCATAAATTAATCTAGCTACAATAAAGTATATAATAACAATTATAGTAAATAAGCTAACATGATATACAATCTCAAGCATCTAAATACCTCATAATTTTATCTGAAATATCCAAATTTAATTTATTTTCTAGCCATAGCCATTGTCCATTTGGATTACATTCTAAAAAATAATACATATTACCTTTTACCATATAATCAAAAGCACCAAATTTCAAGTTCGTATAATTAATAAATTTCATACATTCATCATATATTATTTTTGGTGTATCAATAAATTCATATATTGCATTATTGTTATTTCTCCAATCAACTTGATTTGAGGTTATTTTCACTGTATAAAAAGTGTTATCTATAAATGTTATTCTTAATTCATAGTCTGCCTCTATTTTTGTTTGAAAATATGTTGGACTAAGTTCAATATTATCAATTTTTTCATTAACAGTATTTGTCAGAATATACTTATGCTCTGTAATTTTGCCTGTAGATAATGGTTTGGCAATCCACTTATAAGGTTCAATTTTTTTATTAACAAAATTGTAATCATTAGAAATAATACTTTTAGGACAGTTAAAACCTAATTTCTTTGCAATGAATAACTGATAAACCTTATTTTCTATTTGTCTTAAAAAAGTTGGCTTAGATAAAACCTTCCCTTCAAAAGAGTCCACTAAACCAATTATAAAATTATATATTTCTTTTTGCATATAGTTTCTATATTTTTCTTCATAATCATTTAGGGAAGGTAAAAATATTTTTCTAAAATATATTGATTTTATTTGTCTAAATAAATCTTTAATAATTAAATTAGCTTGGATATCTTCATAATAGATGTAATCATCTGTAATAGAGATTTTATATTTTTCTAGTTCATCTAAATTTAGTCTAATAATATTATATTTGACACAGTAATTTTGAATGAGAAAATCTACTGTAGTATCATATGAAGATGTTACAATCAAAATATATTTTTTCATTAGATTCCTTAATATCTATAACGGCAGCGCGGGTGAGCGACGGGCATTGGTAACCCAGTAGGGTTTCCGATGGTTGCTTGCTCCTCCCGCTTGTTATCTGGCGCGAAGCGACAGGTGACTAGCGGAGGTTCAGCCGCGCTGCCGTTATCTCGGATGCGTAGCGTCCGAGATAACGTTTAAAATGAGCTAATAAATTGCCCGTAGGGTAATTTATTGGTTCCTCTGATTTGTTAGACTTTCTATTTATTTTTAGTCTTTTGAAAATAATATCTGATATCTTTTATTTCTGGACTTATTGTTTTAATTATAGCTGCCATCTGTTCATACATTGGTACACCTCTTCCAAAATATGCTCCATAAAGCTGATGTTCTTCATTTGTTTCACAATACTTTGGATCATCTAATGTATGCATTGTTCGACAAGAAAAAGGTCTAACATTGTATATACTACAACTGTTATTAATTAAAAATGGACAATCCCAATTTTTATTAAAATAATTATTAGAAATTAGATGTTCAGTATTATCCTGAATATATTGTGCTTCTAATTTAGTTATTTGTATCTCATTTTTACAGCAAGCAGAACAGCCATTATGGCAAACTGAAAAAGTATCAACAAATTTATTGTATGAATCTAAAAAATCATATATTTTTTCTAATTTTTCATTATTGTTTTTTATAAAATTCAATTGATGAATTGTATTTTTAAACTCGCTTTGTAACTCTTGTGGTATTGGTGGCAAATCTGTAATTTCTGATTTATTTTTATATGTTTTAATCATTCAATTTCCTCATGTTAATTTATTATCTCCCCTGATTTGTTAGACATTTGTTGATTTCTCTGTTTTACTTTTACTTTCTAAAAGTTCTCGTATTTTTTTATTATCAAGTTCCCAGTTTGGCTTTTCGTTAGGGTAATAGGTATTGACTATTTCATCATAAAGCTTGTCAACTTCTTGAATATAGTCACTATCAGGATTATAGTATTTAATAGTTTCTCTTCGTATTGTCCAAAATCCACCATGAAATTCTTTTGCATCAATTCCTGATATTACCTTATGATAATCATTGACAATTTTGGTTGCGCCAAGATGCACACTTTCATTATCATTTATATATCTTTCTGTAGTAACCTGCATAATCCCTAATGTTTTAGCAAAGCCACAATAGAAGAGTAGATTTTCTATCAATCTATACACTTTGGGGCGATTAAATGCTTCAGTAATTAAAATAGCATAAATTAAAGCTTCTAATTTTTTCGTCTCTGCGATTTCCTCAATAATTTTTCCGTAAGCATTTTTATACTTTGTGTAACGATTATCTAGATAATTGGCTTTACGTGCTTTTGTACGTTCGTCAGAAAGTTTGACACTATTGAATGTATGATAAATATATGCAATGATTGCCAACCAGACGGCGCTTCCTAGCTCATCAGCAGTTGGAAATAAAAATTCTTTGTGTAGTATTAATTTATCATATACATAATATGACATGGGTATGGAAACTAACATATAGGCAATTTGTGTGAACCAGTTAAGGAGTAAGCCACGCCCTGTTATTAAATTAAACGCTAGTCTGAATACAAAGTAATAAACGACAACCAAATATATATTTTCTATTAACCAGTTTTGATTCAACTGATAAAAAACTGCTGAAATAACAGTAATGTAAGCTACTGGAGAAAAAGCTCTATAAAGAAAGTTAAATGCTGGGGCTTCATCGGCTTTTGCTAATATTGACATTCTAATGTATCCAGCATGAATTGAATGTTGTCCAATCCAATTCAGTAGATAAAATAGAATAATAGCTAATCCTATATGCGACATAATTAAATTCAAAAATTATTCCTTTGTACTAAAAGTTTTGTCGTCTAACGGCAGTGCTGAGCGACACTCAGGAAGGAGGATTGAAAACGGAGTTTTCAAAATCCAACTGAATGAGTGGGAAAGAGTGTTCGCTCCTGCGACTTGTTATCCGAACGCCGAAGGCGGAGGATGACAAGAACTCGTTCAGCACTGCCGTTATCGGTTCGCCGTAGGCGAGCCGATAACTATTTATTGAATATACATTATATATAAAACAGCCTGAAAATCAATAAATAACATACATAAAAAATGTCGTATATCAAAATAACAATAAATGCCTTAAATAAGGCATTTTTACATGTTATACTATAAAAAACATTGCAATATGTCATATTTTTATACTAAATTTTAATTTTTTGATATAGTTTCAATGTATAGTTTAGATGGGAATATCGGTAATAAAACAACATTATGTACTATTATTTGTTAAAAATCGTAATAAACCTACATAATGTTGGCTTTTATATTTATTTAAGAAAGGAGAATATTGTGGGTAAAAAGTTATTAGAAATCATGAGAGATAAGATTAGATTTAAACATTATAGTATAAAAACTGAACAAGTATATTTACATTGGTCAAAAAGGTATATACTTTTCCATAATAAACGACATCCCAAAGAGATGGGTAAAATAGAGATTGAGCAGTTTCTAACACACCTTGCAAAAGTTCAGAATTTATCAGCAACCTCACAAAACCAAGCGTTCAATGCTTTATTGTTTCTTTATGAGCAAGTATTAAATATATCATTAAAAGATCAAAATATTCAAGCATTAAGAGCCCAAGAGAGAAAACATATACCAGTAGTCTTAACAATTGATGAAGTAAAAAGTATTATATTAAATATGACGGGTATTTATCAGCTTATGGTAAAGCTAATGTATGGTTGCGGTCTTAGAATGAAGGAAGTACAAAATATAAGAATAAAAGATATTGACTTTGGATTTGATAAACTGTATATATGGGACAGTAAGTCATTAAAAGATAGAACTTTGCCATTACCATCAAAAATAAAAGATGAACTTAAGCTTCAAGTTGAAAAAGTAAAAGAGATTCACAATAAAGATTTAAAAGATGGTTTTGGAAGTGTATATATTCCCTATGCACTAGAACGAAAATTTCCAAGAGCTAAGCATGAAACCAAATGGCAATATGTTTTTCCTATGGATACTATCTCTACAGATCCAAGAAGCGGTGAGAAAAGGCGTCATCATATTTTAGATGTAACTTTGAGTAGAAACATCAAAAAAGCAGTTATGCAATCGAAAATTGATAAAAGAGTGACTTCTCACATTTTTAGACACAGTTACGCCACTCATTTATTGCAAGCGGGGATAGATTTGCGTTCTATTCAAGAATTATTGGGTCACAAGAGTGTAGAAACAACTATGATTTACACCCATGTAGTTTCGGAAATGAATAAAGCTAAACTTGTCAGCCCTTTAGATTTTTAGGTTTACTAAAGAAGAAAAATCCCCTCTAAACCATCTTTACATGTAAAGATAAAAAAAGAGTATAATGAAGCATTAAATTTCAAGGAGAGAAGATGCAAACACCAAGCAAAATGGGATTTTTAGTCTTAGGAGTTTCTATCTTTTTTGGCTTAAGTGCTTTAGGTTATCTTCTAGGCAATGCTTTGTTAGAGTACAAACAGCTTGAGAGAAGTGTCAATGTCAAAGGTCTTTCTGAAAAAGAGTTTGAAGCCGACATCGTTATCTGGCCTATCCAATTCTTAGTTGCTAGCAATGACTTAGAAGACTTGTACGAGTCTATCGACACAAACAACCAAAAGATAAAAGAGTTCCTACTCCAAAGTAACATCAAACCAGAAGAGATAACATTTGGTACACCTTTGATCACCGATAAGATAGCCACCCAGTACTCAAGTGTAGAAAAACCAGAGTTTCGATATAGTGCAGCACAAACAGTCACAGTATATTCAACAAACATCAAAGGAGTGATGGAAGTCAAAGGTACGCTTTCAAAACTAGGGAAAAAAGGTATCGCTTTTACAGGAGAAAACTATGAAGCAAGAACCGAGTACCTCTTCACTAGACTCAATGAGATAAAACCTCTGATGATAGAAGAAGCCACCAAAGAAGCTAGAGCGGTAGCTCAGAAGTTCGCTTCCGATTCACAAAGCAAACTAGGGAAAATCAAAAGTGCCTCACAAGGGCAATTTACCATAACAGAAAGAGACACGAACAACCCACACATCAAAAAAGTACGGGTTGTGTCAACAGTCGAGTACTACCTCAACGATTAGGGATGATGCAAAACATCATCCTTTTATGCTTGTAGTTGCTCTAATTTAGCTTTAACTTCTTGGACATGTCCTTTTACTTTGACATTACTCCAAAGAGCTGCTATCTCCCCTTTTGGGTTGATGATAAACGTACTTCTTACAACTCCCATGTACTCTTTTCCACACATTTTTTTGAGTTGCCATACGCCATAAGCATTGCACACTTGTGTGTTTTCATCACTTAAGAGTGTAATCTCTAAGTTTTTCTTTTCGATAAAATTTCGATGTTTTTTAGGGCTATCTGGGCTCACACCTAAGATAACAGCATTCAAGTCCTCAAAAGCAGGAAGTGCTTCTGTAAACTCGCAAGCTTCTGTCGTACAGCCTGGGGTGTTGTCTTTTGGATAAAAGTATAAAACTATCCACTTTCCACTCAAATCTCTTAAGCCTATCTCGACTTCATCTTGATTTGGTAGTACAAATTCTGGGGCTTTATCGTTGATACTTAACATAAATCTCCTTTAGTTTTTTGTGTGATTATAACAAAAAACATGTGGTATAATTAAAAAAAATTTGTAGGAGATATTATGAAAATCATATGTCCACACTGTTTAAGTATCAACAACGTACCAAAAAAAGAGACCTACAAAAAAGCAAATTGTGGAAAATGCAAAAACTCTCTACTAGATTCTAAAGCTTTACATGTAAGCAGCGATAACATAGATAAAATCATCGAAAATTCTGAGATACCAGTCATCTTAGACTTTTGGGCTCCTTGGTGTGCACCTTGTTCTATGATGGCTCCAGTGTTTGAAGAAGTAGCTAAAGATTTTGCACTTAAAGCCACTTTTGGCAAGGTCAACACCCAAGATGAACAGTTTTTAGCTTCGAGATTTAAGATACGCTCGATTCCAACACTTTGTGTTTTTAAAAATGGCAAAGAAGTTCACAGAGTTAGCGGAGCTATGCATGATGAACAATTGACCAGTTTTGTCAACCAGTTTCTTGATTAGTTAGCTAACAGATAACTACTGATTTGATTTGCGTATAATCCTCTTCTAAAGCGTACTTTGGTCCTTCTTTTCCAAGTCCGCTTTGTTTGATACCACCATAAGGTTGCAAGTCAAAACGTAGTGTTGGTATGTCATTTATAACAACTCCGCCAGCTTCAAGCTCATCAATCGCTCTTTTACATGTAAGCAAATCATTTGTAAAAACAGAGTGTTGCAAGCCAAACTCAGAGTTGTTCATCTTCTCTTTTGCTTCATCAAAATCTTTTACACTTATGAGAGAAACGATAGGAGCAAAAACTTCTTGACACACGATATTCATCTCTTCTTGAACGTCTATTACGATGGTAGGTTCAAACATCAACTTTTCACATCCCCCACCATATAAAACCTTAGCCCCCTCTTCTTTTGCATTTTCAAGCCAAGTTTTTGCTTTTTGAACTGCTTTTTCATCTATCATAGGTCCGATAAAAGTATCTTCCGCATAAGGTGAACCTACTTTGAGCATCTGAGTTTGTTTCTTAAGCTCTTGCGCAAAAATATCATAAATCTCTTGTTGGACATAAATCCTCTGCAACGAGATACAAACCTGACCAGAGTTTATGAAAGCACCTAAAGCACACTTACTAGCTGCCAAAGCTACATCTGCGCTCTTATCTATATAAGTTGCTGCATTACCCCCAAGTTCAAGTGCGACTTTCTTAATCCCCGCTTGCGAGAGGATACTCTTTCCAACTCCAACGCTCCCTGTAAAGCTGATGACTCTTGGAATTTCACTTTTGACAAGTGCTTCATTGACCCCTTCACCACTATATACAACACTTAGTGCATTAGTGATAGCAAATTCACTTTGTATAAACAACTGAGCAAACTTATAAGCGATAAGTGGTGCTTGTGAACTAGGTTTTAACACGACAGCATTTCCTGCCACCAAAGCTGGGGCTATCTTATGGGCTATGAGATTTAAAGGAAAGTTAAAAGGAGTAATCGCTAACACCACTCCGACTGCTTCTCGTTTGAAAAATGCCAAACTCTCTTTGCCACTAGGCATCACGGTTGTATCAAAAGTTTCTCCATGTAGGTTTTGCATGGCACTTGCACTAAGCCTAATCGTTTCTATACATCTATCCACTTCGACAAATGCAAACCTCAAAGGTTTTCCTACTTCATCACAGATAATTTTTGCCATCTCTTGTCTATTTTTTTCTAGTTTTAAAGCGACATCTAAAAGCCAATTTGTCCTTTGTGAGAGTTTTGTTAATTTTGCTTTTGAAGCTGCATTTTTCGCTATATGTAAAGCTTTTTTTGCATCATTCGCATCGCATAGGGCATATCTTGAAACAATCTCTTTACTAAAGGGATTGTGAACCTCTTTATAAGCCTCTTTTTTTTCACAGTTTGAGCCAAAAAAAACGTTTGCTTGCATAACAAAAACTCCATTTAAAGTAAACTTAGGTATTATTATAGCTATTTATAAATTTACTTTATTTGATAAAGGCTAAGTATAATGGAAAAAGCAAAATACATCTGGATGGATGGAGCATTAGTTGAGTGGGATAAAGCTCAAACCCACATCTTAACACACACCTTGCACTATGGAAATGGAGTTTTTGAAGGAACTCGTGCTTATATGACAGAAGATGGTTTGGCAATTTTTAAACTAAGAGAACACACACAAAGACTCTTAAACTCTGCAAAAATTACAAGAATTAAACCAAATTTTTCACTGCAAGAGCTAGAAAATGCGCAAGTTGAACTTTTGCGAGCAAATGATTTTAAATCAAATGTTTATCTACGTCCACTTGTCTATCTTGGGTATGGTATCATGGGACTTTACCACATAAAAGCTCCAGTACAAACTGCTATCGCAGCATGGGAATGGGGAAGTTATCTAGGTGAAGAGGGACTTGAAAAAGGGATTAGAGTTAAAATCTCCTCTTTTACAAGAAACCCTGTAAGTTCAACTATGGGTAAAGCAAAAGCAGCAGCAAATTATCTAAACTCTCAAATGGCAAAATACGAAGCAGTTGAAGCTGGTTATGAAGAAGCTTTACTTTTAGATGATGAAGGATTTATCGCCGAAGGAAGTGGAGAGTGCTTTTTTATCGTTAGAAATGGCGTTCTTATAAGCCCTCCAAATGACACTTCTTTAGAGAGCATAACACAAGGTATGGTGCTGGAACTTGCAAGAGAAGCTGGCATACCGATAGAGAGAAGAAGAGTTACAAGAGATGAAGTATACATCGCAGATGAAGCATTTTTTACTGGAACTGCTGCGGAAGTAACTCCGATTAGAGATGTTGATAATTACGTTATAGGTGATGGGAAAAGAGGTCCTTTGACAGAGCAACTTCAAAAAGCTTATTTTGATGTTGTATATGGAAGAAACCCTAAATATAAGCATCTGTTAACTTATATTTAATTTTCATAGGTACAATTGCAAATCATCTTAACAAATGCCAAAGCTCTTTTAAAAAGAGTGCAAGAGTGAGATGAATTTCATTTGATTCAAATAAAAAATAAAACAAAAAAGGAAAAGAATGCCAGCAGATTTGAATGATTATTTCAAAAAGAAAAATGGTGGAAGCAATGGCGGTGGAGGAGATGATGGTGGCAACAGAGGAAGCCAGAACTTCAATGTAGAACCTCCTCAATTCATGAAAGATTTAGGTAAAAAAGCTGGTTTTTTATATGTGCTTATCGCTATCGTTGTAATCTTTGTGATAGCCAAACCATTTGTGGTTGTGAACTCTGGTGAAATGGGTATTAAAGCAACAGCTGGTAAATTTGACCCTATGCCGATGGAACCTGGATTTCATCTTTTTATTCCTTTTATCCAACAAGTTTTCATCGTTGATACAAAAGTTCGTATCATGAACTACTCCTCAACTGAAGATTTAGGAGAGATAAACCAAAGAGGCTCAGGGATCAAACGAAATGCTGCTATCTCTGTGCTTGATGCTCGTGGTCTTCCTGTATCTATCGACCTTACAGTGCAGTATAAACTCGAAGCGCAAAAATCTCCACAAACGATAGCGACTTGGGGTATGGCATGGGAAGATAAGATAGTTAACCCAGTTGTAAGAGATGTAACAAGAAGCGTTGTAGGTAAATTTAACGCAGAAGAGTTACCACAAAGAAGAAATGAGATAGCTATCAATATCGAAGAGGGAATCAGAAAAGCTATCGAAGCACAGCCTGGTCAACCTGTTGATTTGCTAACAGTACAGTTAAGAGAAATCGTTCTTCCTGTAAAAATCAAAGAACAAATAGAACGTGTTCAAGTGGCAAAACAAGAAGTTGAGCGAACAAGATATGAGGTTGAGCGAACAAACCAAGAAGCATTAAAACGTGCAGCTGAAGCTGAAGGTTTAGCAAAAGCAAGAGAGATCAATGCACAAGGTCAAGCAAAAGCTGTGAAGATTGAAGCAGATGCAAATGCTTATGCCAACAGAGAAATCAGCAAAAGCTTAACAACTGAACTTTTAAGACTAAGACAAATCGAAGTTCAAGCTAAATTTAACGAAGCACTCAAAGAAAACAAAGATGCGAAGATTTTCTTAACTCCTGGTGGTGCAGTACCAAATATCTGGGTTGACACTAAAGACAAACAAAAACAAACAAGTGTTCAACAATGAATCAACCCCTCCTAGATAGTATAAATTGGGAAAAAACACCTCTCATTCCTGCCATAGTGCAGGAGTGGGGGAGTGAAGAAGTTTTGATGCTTGCTTATATGAATGAAGAAGCTTTAAAACTAACTCTCTCTACACATGTAGCTCACTACTACTCAAGAAGTCGCCAAAAAATGTGGCAAAAAGGCGAGAGCAGTGGTCATCTACAACATGTAAAAGAACTCTATCTGGATTGTGACCAAGATACAATTTTACTAAAAGTTGTTCAAGATGGTGGAGTAGCTTGCCATACAGGACGCAAATCTTGTTTTTTCCAAAGAGTGGATATGAGTGAAACTCCAAGTGAAGTTATCAAGCAGATAGAAAATTATAGCATTAGTGACAAACTGTATCATATCATTCAAGAGAGAAAATTTGCAGACGCTAAAAGCTCTTATGTTGCTTCTTTATTTTCAAAAGGTGAAAATGCGATTTTGAAAAAAGTGGTTGAAGAAGCAGGCGAATTATGTTTCGCAATAAAAGATAAAAATAGTGACGATATAGTTTACGAAGCAGCTGACTTACTTTTCCACTCACTTGTTGCCCTTGGTTATGCAGACATCAATCCTGATTTGGTTAAACAAGAACTTGAGAGAAGATTTGGGCTAAGTGGCATAGAAGAAAAGAACTCAAGAGGCTAATAGTTCTAACCAAAGGAGAACATAGTTTGAACATAGAAGCTATAAAAACATCTATTTTGAATTATATAAATCACTTCACTATGTATGACTATATAGCTTTTGCTTGGTTAGTTTTAACTTTTTTTATAGCTCTTCTTTTGTCGATTATCCTTACAAAAAAAAGTGCTCTAGCAGCGGTTATCACTTTTCTTTTTTCACTTATCCTTATAAGTGTTGGTCCTTTTATCTTAAAAAAATACTTAGATGACTTTTTAAGACCTTCAAAAACCCAAATCATCTCTTATAAAAAACTTCATTTTTCTGATGTTTTAGTTATCCAAGGAGAAGTAACTAACATATCTAAACACCCTTTTGAGTTTTGTTCTTTGAGCGCTTCTGTGTTTAAAACAAGCCAAAACAGTCTCAAACAGACCATTTATAAGCTAAAGCCTTTGCGAAAAAAGTCGATACTTCTACAAAAGCATTTACAAGTTGGTGACTTAGAAAATTTTGAAATCGTTTTTTATGATTTTACCTACCCAAATGACATCAATGTAAGTGTTAATTCGGAGTGTTACTGATGTATTTTACTATTTTGCACTGGATAACTTTTATCATACTACTTGTTCTTTTTATCCTGTTTTGTATCTTAGCATTGAAACAAACTAATCGAAAAATTCTTCTTTCTATGCTCTTTTCAAATTTCTTAGTTATCACTACATTGGGGGTCTTTTCTGTTTTTGTCCTTGATAAGTACACAAAACAAGCTAGACTTGAAGAGGTAACTCAAAAAAGAATCTTAATTACTGAGTCTTTTACGCTAAGTGGAAAGATAAGAAATATAGGCAACTTTAACATTGGAACATGTAAACTAGAAGTTAAACTAGTAAACAATCCTATCACTAGTGGCGAAGTTACTGGTTCAAATGTGTTTAGCCCTAGAAGTGGTCTTGATTTTTTATTTAAAAAAGATGAAAATGCTAGAGAATCAACTATTATACGAGAGTTTGTAGTTGCTAAAGGTCTTAAAAAAGGTGAATTGAGAAACTTTAGTATCTCTATGAAATACCCACCTTATTTTCAAAAAACCTATATGAATTATAAGCTTTATTGTCACTAATAAACAAAACCTTTTTGCTTTATAGCTTGCTTAATGTTGAACATCTGTTTGTGTTTGTTTTCACACCATTTTGGAGCTAAAAGTGTCTCATCTGAAACTCCTGCACTAATGCGCTGTACCATCATTTTTTCTGGAATCATTTCAAAGGTTTTTAAAAGAGTATCTATATACTCTTGCTCACTAATAGGAGTAAATCTCTTTGCTTTAAAGTCATTTGCAAGAGCAGTTCTTTTAACAACATACAAAGGATGGATTTTGATTGATTCTACACCTAGTTCTATAGCTTTTTTGACACTCTCAAGCATCATCTCTTGGGTTTCTCCTGGTAAACCAAAGATAAGATGAGCACATACTTTTATCCCTTTTTGTTTTGTTAATGTAATGTAATCTATAACATTTTGAACACTATGTCCTCTGTTGATTCTTTGGAGTGTTTCATCATAAACAGATTGGATACCATACTCTACCCATATCTCTTTTGTTTTTGATTTTTCAGCCAAATAATCTAAAACTTCTTCACTTATACTATCGGTTCTTGTTCCTATACTAAGTCCTATAACATCCTCAAAACTCAAAGCTTTTTCATAGAGTGCTTTGAGTGTATCAAATGGGGCATAGGTGTTTGTAAAGGATTGAAAATATACGAGAAATTTTTTTGCATTGAATTTTTTTTCAAGTTTTTTTCGTGTTAGATTATACTGCCCTTCTAGCTGTACAAGTTGAGAAGATAAAAAAGGATTACTAGCAGAGCTTGGATTGAGTAAGAATTTTTTATCTATCTTTTGAACACCCAAATTTGGGCTAAAAGACTCATTTTCACAAAAAACACATCCTCCACGAGCCACTGTTCCATCTATATTAGGACATGTAAATCCTAATATAGATATAGGAGTTTTATAGACATTACATCCAAATTTTTGACGAAAATACCTTCCTGCTGTTAAAATTTCTCGCATAACCACCCTATTTTATAAACTAATTTATAAAATAGTTTCCATCAAAACTTACTAAGGAATAATTTGTATCATTGCCTAAACTATTTTTTAAAGCTTCTATACTCAAAAAGTGTAAAGAGTCTGCTTTGATATACTCTCTTACCTCTTCAACGCTTTTGTTTGCACTTATAAGTTCTTTGTAGCTTGGTGTATCTATACCATAGCGACAAGGATGCTCAATGGTTGGAGAAGCAATACACATATGAACTTCACTTGCTCCTGCTTCTTTTAAAATACGGATAATCCTTTTTGAAGTTGTTCCTCGAACGATACTATCATCTATAACAACAACTCTTTTGCCTTTTAAAAGAGAGCTTATCGGAGAAAGTTTTAATTTAACTTTCATATCACGTCTCTCTTGCGTTGGCTCTATAAAAGTTCTCCCAACATAGTGATTTCTAACAATCCCCATCTCAAAAGGTATACCACTCTCTTCAGCATAGCCCAAAGCTGCACTCACTCCACTATCTGGCACAGGAATAACCAAGTCAGCTTCTATCTTACTCTCACGTGCTAGAGCTTTTCCCATCTCTTTTCTTGTTGCATATACACTTTTGCCTTCAATAACACTATCTGGTCGAGCAAAATAGATATATTCAAAAGCACAGATATGTGGATCTGGTTCAAAAAGTTGTACACTTTTATACTCGCTATTACCTTGTTCAAAAATAAGCATTTCACCAGGCTTTACATCTCTTATAAATTCTGCATCAACTAAATCAAAAGCACATGTTTCACTAGCTACGATATATGCTCCATCTTTAAGCCTACCAAGGCTAAGTGGGCGAACACCATATTTGTCTCTTATGGCATACATTTTTGTTCTGCTTTGAATTAAAAGACAATAAGCTCCCTTGATGACTTGTAAAGCTTCTACAATCCTCTCTTGTAATCTCTCTTTTTGACTTCTTGCTATAAGATGTACGATATTTTCTGTATCCATTGAGGACTGAAAAATCGCTCCTTGCTCGATCAAAGAGCTTCTTACTTCATTTTTATTGATTAGATTACCATTGTGTACAACTGAAAGTTCTCCTAGTTTATAAGCGGCATATACAGGTTGAGCATCAAGAACTGACTCGCTACCAGCAGTTGAATATCTATTATGTCCGATAGCACAATCCCCGCTAAGATATTTTAAAGTTTCTTCATCAAAGACTTCTGTAACTAAGCCTCTTTTTTTCACTTTTTTTATCTTTTTTCCATCACTTACACTTATACCCGTAGCTTCTTGACCACGATGTTGCATAGCAAAAAGTGAATAATACGCTATCCTAGAAGCACTATCTGAACCAAAAACACCAACAATTGCACACATTTAAGTATCCCTTACAATAATAATCTTAATTAAGCCCTAGACAATCACTAATAGTATATAAACCATTAGGTTGCTTTCCTATCCATTTTGCCGCTCTAATCGCACCTTTTGCAAAAGTATCTCTACTTGTTGCTGTATGGTTCATCTCTATAAATTCACCGTCATTATAAAATCCAACAGTATGACGTCCTACGATATCACCACCTCGCAAAGCCATGATAGCAATTTCATCTTTACTTCTCTCGCCAATAAGACCATTTCTTCCACTTACACGAACATCATCAAGGTCTAAACCACGGCCTTTTGCGGCATATTCTCCCAATGTTAAAGCAGTTCCACTTGGTGCATCTTTTTTATAGCGATGATGCTGTTCTACTATCTCGATATCAAAATCACTCAAACTCTTAGAAGCTAATTCTACTAAACGATTTAAAACAGCTACACCCAAAGACATATTTGTTGAATAAAGAATAGGCATTTTCGTAGAAGCTTCTTTTAAAAGATTCATCTGATGTTCATTTAAGCCAGTAGTTCCTATAACCATTGGGCAAGGATTTTGTAATGCCGCTTCTAAAAGTGCTTCACTCCCTTGTGCAATCGTAAAGTCAATAACTACATCACTCTCCCTTAAAAGTGTTGAAGCTTCTGAAGTTATCTTTATATCATCTGGTAGTGTAAAATCAAACTCTTCTATCGCATGTAAGATATAAGGTTTTGCTTCTTGGTCTTTTTTTAAATTTTCAATCAATAATCTCCCAACTCTACCAGTTGAGCCATGAATCCCTACTTTTATCATCTTCTTTTAATCCTTCTAATTTTTTTAATGGTTAACATATTCTAAAGCTTGTATACCTGCTGTTGCACCATCACCTGCTGCACAAACCACTTGTTTAGAGGCTTCACATCTGATGTCACCAGCAGCAAATAAACCTTTGAGAGATGTATGCATTTTTAAATCAACTATCACATTGCCATTTGCATCCAAATCACAAAGATATGTTCCGTCTTCTTGGAGTAAAATAGAGTTATTTACATTCATACCAACAAAAACAAAAATCCCAGGAACACTGATATCTCTTATCTGTCCATCTTTATTTTTTGTGATAACTCCAGTAACGCCCATGTTATCGCCATAAATCTCTTCTACAACAGAATTTAAAACGAGTTCGATATTTTCACTTTTTTTGACTTTTTCAACTGTTACAGGAGAAGCTCTAAACTCCTCTCTTCTGTGTACTAAATAGACTTTTGAACAGATATGAGAAAGATAGAGTGCCTCTTCTAAAGCGGTATCTCCACCACCTAAAACAACAACTTCTTTACCTCTATAAAAAAATCCATCGCACGTTGCACAAGTACTCACACCACGTCCAAAAAACTTATCTTCGCCTTTTACACCTGAGCGTCTTGGAGTTGCGCCAGTGCACACTATAACACTTTTGGCTTCTACTACGTCTCCTCCACCGATAGCAAGTTTGAAAATCTCTTTATCTTTTGAGACTCTTAAAACCTCTTTCATCTCATGCTTAAGCCCAAATCTCATCGCTTGTTCAGGCCAGTTTGCCATCAAATCTAAACCACTTTTTACTTCACTTACACCAGGATAGTTTTCTATCTCACTGCTGCTTGTGATTTGTCCTCCTGGCATCCCTTTTTCAAACATAACTACATTTTTCAAACCACCACGAGTTGCATAAAGTCCCGCAGTAAGTCCTGCTGGTCCTCCTCCAACAATAGCCAAATCTAACATTTCTTATCTCCTATATTTTATTCTACAACTTCAATAAGACTGTCTTGTTTATACTGGTTATTTTTAAATTTTTTTATCGCAAAAGCAGTAGGTAATTCATAAACATTAAATGTTTGAATTACTTTTAAAATAGTATTCATCCCAGAGTTAATAAACAAAACATCCCCTTCTAGTCCTCTTTTTTGCTGAAATATATCAATAGCTAAGATAGGACTCTCTTGTTTTAATTTAGGTCTAATAGTTTCAAAATCTTGCATATTAGAGCTAAAAAGAACGACTGTATATCTATCGCTTTTTGGAATAAAAATATCTTTTTTTGTATAAAAAACTAATTTCTCAAAATCAATAAATTTATACTCCGAAAAACGATAGTTTGAATATGCAAATGCCCCTGCAATCAAGGCAGCACCAAAAAAAGAGGCAAAAAGATAGTTAAGGGAGAAAACTCTTCTCCCTTGTGAAATTCTCATTACAGAAGTGAATTAATTTTGTCTGCTAAAATTTGCTTTGATGATGCGCCTACCATTTGATCAACCAACTCACCATCTTTAAAAAATAAAATAGTTGGAATAGAT
This sequence comes from Sulfurospirillum sp. UBA12182, assembly GCA_002742765.1. Classification (GTDB taxonomy): domain Bacteria; phylum Campylobacterota; class Campylobacteria; order Campylobacterales; family Sulfurospirillaceae; genus UBA6810. The sequence goes on from DLUF01000060.1 coordinate 20,097, forward strand.
CTGATACCATACTTAACAGCTACATCTTGCTCTTCATCTGTATTTACTTTACAAATTTTTGCTTTACCATCAAAGTCTTCAGCTAACTCTTCGATAACTGGAGCCAACATACGACAAGGTCCACACCATGGAGCCCAAAAATCAACTAATACTGTACCTTTAGCGATAGTTGCGTCAAAGTCTGCTGCTTTTAAATCTATATATTTTCCCATTCTCATTTCTCCTTAAAGGTCTTAATTTAATAGGGACAATTATACACCTTATAACTTTAAATTTACCATAGTGGACAGGATTACTCTTTTTTATAAAATTTAATCAAAAAGAGTGATGTTTTCTATCATTTCTATACTCTGCTCACTTATCAAAAGTGCATCAATTTGATAATCTAGGCTTATAGAATTGTTGTACATGTAAAAATCAATTGTTTTTATAATTTTACGAATTTTTGAGGAAGTTATTCTTTCTGTTGGAATTTTATTTTTTGAGTATTTTACTTCTATAAAATGGAGTATATCTCTTTTTTTAGCGATGATATCAATCTCACCAAAACGAGAATAAAAATTTCGAGTAACGATAGAGTATCCACTCTTTTGCAGATACTCTACTGCTCTATCTTCTGCTTGATTTCCTACTTCTTTACTAATCTTCTATCCTAATCATCACAGGTTTTTCTACACTAAACTCTGCCTTTTCTAACTCTTTCATCGCTGCTTGTACATTCTCTTCTTTACATTCATGCGTTGAAAACAACAAAGTTGCATAATCTTTCATTTTTGTATCTGGTTTTTGTAAAAAGCTGTTTATAGAGATATTGTAATTGCCTAAGATGTTTGCTATCCCTGCTAAAACACCTATCTTATCAACTACTTTCATACGAATATAGTACTTGGTATAGATTTCATTTGGACTTAAAAGAGAAAGTCCAGAACCCTCTAAAGTCTTTTTAAATCCTAACATAGGGGAATTTTGTCCATCTCTTGCTATATCTATCAAATCTGCTATAACAGCACTTGCAGTAGCATCGCCCCCAGCACCTGGGCCATAGTACATAGTCTCGCCTACTCTATCGCCTACAACACTGATACCATTCATAACACCGTCAACTTTAGCTATCATATGTGAATTAGGGATAAGGGCAGGATGTGCTCTTAACTCTACGGTATCATCACTTTTTTTCTTTGCTATGGTTAAATGCTTGATACTATATCCAAACTCTTTAGCAAAATAGATATCTTCACTATTAATCTCTTCTATTCCTTCAATCAAGATATCCTCAGGCTTTGCATCAATCCCATAAGCGATACTTGCTAAAATGAGAAGTTTATGAGCAGCATCAAATCCGCCCACATCAAAAGTCGGATCAGCCTCAGCATAGCCTAGATTTTGTGCTTCTTCTAAAACTGTCTTAAACTCAACTTTTTCATTCATCATTTTTGTCAAGATAAAGTTACATGTACCGTTCATAATCCCTTTAATAGAGTTTATGTGATTTGCACTCAAACCCTCTCTTAAAGCCTTTATGATAGGGATTCCACCCGCTACACTCGCTTCAAATCCAATAGGACTTAAACTAGCAATATCTTGTAATTCATATCTATGATATGCCAATAAAGCTTTATTTGCTGTTACCACAGCTTTGCCATTGGCTAAAGCTTTTTTTACAACTTTAAAAGCTTCATCAACACCACCCATAAGTTCTATAACAACATCAATCTCTTCATTTTCTAAAACATCATCTACATTTGTACTTAGTTGAAGATCAATTCCTCGGTCTTTAGAGATATCTCTTACAACTCCGATAAGTGGGATTATCTGCTTACCACTTCTTGCGCTGATGATATCTGCATTCTCTTGTAAGATTTTTGCGACACTTGCACCAACAGTGCCTACACCAATGATTCCAACTTTTAACATTTTTAATGTCCCCTTTTTACTAAACAAGTCCAGTAAAAATTCTTCGAGAAAGCGCGAAGTAAAAATTCTGTATTTTTCATTATTTGCTCTTTTCTAAACTCTTTAGGTATTTTTTCAAATTTCTTGCTGCTTGGCGAATCCTGTTTTCATTTTCTATCAATGCTATACGAACATACCCTTCGCCACCTTCACCAAAACCATTTCCGGGACTTACTGCGATTTTTGCTTCAGTAAGTAACTGTTTAGCAAAACTCATACTGCCCATATGCATGGCAACATCTGGAATTTTTGCCCAAACAAACATACTAGATTTTGGTTTTTCGATTACCCAACCAGCATTTGCAAAACTCTCTATAAGAACATCTCTTCTTTTTCTATATGTTTCTCTAATCTCATCAACACACTCTTGAGGTCCATCAAGAGCAATCGTTGAAGCCACTTGAATCGGAGTAAACATACCATAATCAAACCACGATTTTATCTTTTGTAAAGCGCCTATTAGCTTTGGATTTCCAACGGTAAAACCTACACGCCAGCCAGCCATATTGTAACTTTTTGAGAGAGTATAACTCTCAACTGCTACATCTTTTGCACCTTCAACTTGTAAGATAGAAGGAGCCTCATATCCATCAAAACTAAGATCAGCATACGCTATATCACTGATAATATAAAATCTCTCTTGTTTTGCATAAGCTACTAATCTTTCATAAAAACTTTTTTCAACAGTAACTGTTGTTGGGTTATGAGGGAAGTTTACAAGAACAAATTTTGGTTTTGGAACAGATTCAGCAAATGCTTTTTTAAGATTTACAAAAAAACCATCTACGTCTAATTCGTATTTATCGTTCCAATTAAAGCTCATTTTGTGAACATTACCACCCGCTATAATAAATCCATGAGAATGGATAGGATATGCAGGATCGGGAACAACTGCCACATCACCTGGATTTGTAATAGCTTGTACTAAATGCACATAGCCCTCTTTACTTCCTAAAGTAACAACAGCTTCTCTTTCAGGGTCTATATCTACTCCATATTTTCTAGCATACCATTTACAAATCGCTAGTCTTAGCTTATAAATTCCCTTACTTGCACTATAACCATGTGTTTTATCTTTATTAGCTGATTCTATTAGCTTATCAATAATATGTTGTGGTGTTCTTCCATCTGGATTACCCATCGAAAAATCAATGATATCTTCGCCTGCTCTTCTGGCATTTAACTTTATCTCATTAATTTCAGCAAAAACATAATTTGGTAATCTCTCAATTGTATTAAAACGAATTTCATCAAACATCAATTTTCCTTTTTAGTTTCGACTATAAAGATATAGTGACAACCCTCTTTTAATATTATCTAACGTATACACATCTTCAATTTTCAAATATCTAGCATTTTTTGGTACATCTAATTTCACAAATTCTATAACTTCATCTTTTTTGTAATAACTTATTATGTTTAAACTTTTATCGTAAAAAACTACACTAGGATGCCATCTATCTGCTAATTTAGAACGGATAGAAACTCTGGTTGTATTTTCTACATTTATCCAATAAGCTTTTATAGGTTTTTTTAAAGCTATCGTTGTGTTTTCTTCGAGTTCTAAAGCATTGATTTTTATCTTTGAGCTATCTATAAAATAATTCCAATTATACTCACCATCTTTGTTTATACCAATTATTTTACACCCTCTTAAATCAAGCTCTCTTGCAAAAAGTACTGGGTCTACAACATGCTCTGTTGAAAGAGTTATATCCCACTCAAATTTTCCATCTTTTTGGATAACTTTTTTAGTGATAAAATAACTATAACCCATCGCTTCTAAAGCTTCGTTAACAACCCTCATAAAGATAAGCGAATTTTCATTTGTTACAAAAGAGAGTTCCATTTTCACAGGATTAGAATAAAAAAGTTTCAAAAGACCGCTTGCTTTTAGTTTTGCAAGTATCTTGACATCATCTGTATTTGCTTTATCGTCCAGATAGCTTGATTTGTCTTCAAACAAAATATCTATCAGATTTTTTTGGACATAAAACTCTTTTTTCCCCAGAAAAGACTCTATCTTAGTATCAACGTTGTTGGCATAAAGACTAAAAACTAAAAATACTAAAAATACTAAACCTCTTACCAAGGATTACCTCTGTTTAACTCTTTAAATCTACTCCAAGATATCTCTTTTACTTCTCTATTTTCTACTTGAAATCTAATTGGGCTTTGTCTTGAAAATTCCATTGACTCACCTTCAATTTCTAATTTAAAACTTCCATGTCCTGTTGTTATAATTTGGTCTCTTGAAAGGTCAATCGAAAAATTACCCTCACCCAAATAAGACCTTCTTTTAAAATTATCAAGATAAATAACGCCAACCCATAGCTTTGTTTTAGGGGTTATAACAGCTTGATTATCAAAAACTTCACTTACAGTTTGTGTAACTAAAACTTCCTCTCCATTAGAAACATTTTGTTCATCACTACTTATAGGAGCACTACTCTCTTCTACCACAGCTTCTTGAGTAACATTTATATCTTCTTGAGGCGCCACATCTAAAATCTCTTCTTGTTTTGGTTCTACTATTTGCTGTACAGTGTTAGCTTCTTGTTCTTCTTGAAGTTTACTTATCTCTTCTTGTGTCTCTTTTACTACTGGAGTTTCACTAAAAGTAGAAGTTACATAAGTATTGTTGTTAGAGTAAGAATTCTCTTTCGTAAATACAGAATATCCTATACCTGCTATAATTAGAAAAAGAATTACTACAAAAAATACAAATCTTTTTTTGGCTTTACCAGCTCCAGAATCAACAACTATAAAAAGTTTGTCATCTTCTTCAAGGTTGAGACGATTTTGTATCCAGTAATCTTCAAAAACTTCAACCCAATCACTTAAATCTAAATTATATTCACGAGATAAAATCTTCACAAAACCTAATGTATTGATGCGATTTAATTTATCAAAATCACCATCAACCATATATCTTAGATATTTTTGTTCGATATGTGTATCTTGTGAAACCTTATATAATCCTATCTCTTCAAGAACTTTGATACTATCCATTAGCAATCCTATTACAAATAATTGCTGCTGCTGCACTCACATTCAAAGAGTCAAATACTCTCGCCATTTTTATTGATATTTTTTTATCAAGTTTTTCTAAGACCTTTTTTTGTATTCCCTCTCCTTCACTCCCCATGATAATAGCTTTTTTATCTGCAAAATGAACACTGTTTATATCTTCACCATGCATATGTGCACCATAAAGAACAAATCCAACTTGTTTAAGCTCATTGAGCATATCTAAACTTGAAGGATAAAGAACGATAGGGAGTTCAAAAGCTGCTGCACTACTTGTTCTTACAATGGCTTCAAAATTTATACTTTTTATGCCACTTATGATGAGTCCATCAGCACCAAACGCATATGCACTACGGATAATCGCCCCGATATTGCCTACATCTGTCACGCTATCTAAGATAATTAAAAAATTACTCTTTTTTAATTCACTAAAATCATAAAACTCAAAATCATCAATTTTTGCAATAAACCCCTGATGATTTCCACCATGAGAGAGAGCTTGTGCTTTTTTGTTATCTACTCTTAGTATGTTTTGACACACTTTTACAATAGAATTAAATGTTTTTTGATCACACTTTTTGGATAGATAAACTTCCTGAACTTTATTTGGATAGTTTTTAAGAATGTGAAAAAATAGTTGTTTCCCATAGATAATCATAAAAAGGGTACCTTCTCTTACAGATATGCAAGATATTTTATCGAAAATCGCTTAAAATTAGGTCATTTACTTTTTAAATCAAGAGTTATTTTACTTTTTTAGCTTTCTTACAAATCAACTTAACTTTTCGTACCACTCTTTGACACTTTCACCTGTCAGTTTTGCTAAAAGTTTTGCTTTTTGTTTAGGAGGTAGAGATAAAGATAAGATGTCTTCTTTACTGATAATTCCTTTACTTCCATCATCATTTGTATCTAAAACAACAACCCATTCACCTTTGAGATTTGATACTAAAATCTTTTCATAAATTTCTTTACATGTACCGAAAATTTTCGCTTCAAACTTTTTGGTTGCTTCTTTGATAAAACAAGCATTTAATAAAGGAGAAAGTTGTGCTAATTCTTGGGATAGTTTTTCGATTCTATGGGGTGATTCATAGAGGATTACTGGGTACTTTGAACTTAAAACTTCATTCAAAGCATTTACTCTCTCTTTGCCTTTATGAGGCAAAAAACCATAAAAACTAAAACGAGCAGAAGAAAAACCACTCGAAGCATATGCTAAAAGTGCTGCATTTGCCCCTGGTAAAACTTCATAATCTAAAGCATTTTCTTGAGCGTATTTGACAAAATACGCACCAGGATCACTCACACAAGGCATTCCAGCATCACTTAGATAAGCTACATTTTTTTCAAAGATAGCTTTATCAAGACTTTCTAAAACTTTTTTTTCATTATGAGAGTGTAAAGAGATGTATTTTTCTATATAAAATTCTAAAGAGTGTCTTTGAGAGAGGAGGTTTAAAAGTTTTTTGGTAACTCTTGTGTCTTCGCAAAAGAGGATTTGACACTCGCTAAGAAGTTTTAAACTCCTTAGCGAGATATCATCTAAATTTCCTATCGGTGTAGGAATGAAATAAATCAAAGTTTTTGAGTTATTTTAAGTTGTATTTTTTCTTAAATTTCTCAACTCTACCTGCTGCATCAACGATTTTTTCTGAACCAGTAAAAAACGGATGACAAGCACTACAGATGTCAATTCTCATCTCTGATTTGTTAGACATTGTCGCGAAGCTATTGCCACAAGCGCATGTCACAGTACATTCTACATATTCTGGATGTATATCTTTTTTCATTGCATATTCCTAAAAAATTATATTATTAACGATTTTGTGTTTTTTTATTCTTACGAAAATATAACAATATACACAAAATTCGTTACGATTCTACCCAAATATAAAACGCAGTAGACTCTTTCGAGTCCACCGCTATATAGGGGGAGGGGAATTGGGATTATATCAGAAACTTTCTTTTATTTCAAGACATTTAAAAGTTTATAATAACATTTTAGAACTGACCCCAATAGTAGCACTTTCACTTCTTAAAATCATTTTAGTGCTTAATCCATAAACTTGACATTTTTGAAACAATTTTTTCTCTCTTTGACTAAAACCACCCTCAGGCCCTATAAGAAAAATGTTTTCTTCACACCCACTATGAAGCAAACTATTTGAAAAATCAATCACAGCACAATCTGGATAAAGTTCTACAAATTCATCCACATTTTTAAGAAAATTTAACTGTATTAGATTACTACGACCACACTGTTCACAAGAGTTTATTAAAATTCTTTCTAACCTTTGAGTATCTATCTTAAAATGTTTTTGTGAATAATCCGCATATAAAAATGTAATCTTACTAACACCTATCTCATTGAGCATAGCTATACTTTTTTCTACACTTTTTGGATCGATAATACTCCAGCCTAGATGTAAAAATTTTTCAGGCTTTATCTCTAAAAGTTGTACATTTTCAAGTTCTAAAAATGCCTCTTTTTTCCCAATTTCTTGGATTTTATATGTGTAGATTTTATCATCTTGCAAATTCCTTAGCATTAAAGAACTTTGAGATTTTACACGTCTTACTTTAAATATATGAGCAAACTCTTTGACACAGAGGTTTAGCTTTGAAACTCCTGCTTCTTTTACATAAACAAACTGCATGTTACACCATATATACTAGAGATATTGTTAGAAGCATTAAACCTAAATCTAAAAGATATTTTCTTTTTGCATAAGTTCTGTATTGTTGCAATGAAGCTTTTTTATAGACTTTATAAAGCTTAATGCTCATGATAAAAATAACCAAAAAAACACCTATCATAAGAGCAGAAGCATGAGAAATTTTTAAATGCATAACACCTAAAATGATGACACCTGTGAAGCCTATGGCTGCAAAAAACATATAATAAATCGGATTTAAGAATTTTATTTTTTTTGAAAAGTTTTTTGCATCACTTAAGATGATAAAAAGATTTACAACCCCAATAATAAGCATACAACCTATAAAAATAGTGTGTAGCTTTATCGCCATATCTAACAACTCTTGCATTTATCTTCCTTTGTATTTAGGGTATAATTATACCTTAAAAAAAGAGGGCATATGATAAGTTATAAAAAAGCATTGGAGATCATTCAGAAAAAAATTCCATATAAATCTCACACCAAGATTATCCCTCTTTTAGACTCCATCAAGCATGTGAGCGCGCAAGATATATTTGCTATCAGTTCTCTTCCACTTACAGATGTAAGTTTAAAAGATGGCTATGCTCTTAGAAAAAATGAAAAATACGAAGTTTCGACAGGCGATAATCTAAAAGAGGGAACTTTAGCTGTTATCCCTTTTGAAGAAGAAGTTTCAGAAAATTTTGAACTAGGCTACAATATAAAAAAAGCTGGCGAAGATATACAACAAGGTGAACCTCTTTTACTAAAGGGAGAATACATCAATGCAAACAATATAACCCCACTTGCAAGTCAAGGTATACAAAAAGTTAAAGTTTTTAAAAGACCAAGAGTAAGCATACTGAGTATAGGTGACAATCTATGCCCCATACAAAAAGAAAAAACCGACTTTGAAGTATACAACTCGAACGCTCTCACTTTTGCAGCACGTATCCTTGAAATCGGTGCTAGTGTACATAAAGTTTGGCAAGCAAAAAACAATAAAAAAGATATTTTAGAATGTCTTGATGAATTAACACAAAAAAGTGATCTCGTGATTACAACAGGAGCGATGAGTAAACATGATGCTATGAATACTCTTTTAAATAATGAACGATTTGAAACTCTTTTTCATAAAGTCCAAATCTCTCCTGCTAGTCCTAGTGCTTTAAGTCTTTTTCAACAAACTCCCATCTTGCATCTCCCTGGTCTTCCTCTATCTGCTCTTTTAGGGTTTGAAGCCTTAGGAATTCCTCTTTTAAAAACTATAAAAAATGAGACTTTTCCTAGTAAAAAGAGTTTACATGTAAAGAATAAAAAAGAGTTTACATGTAAAGAGTCTTGTACTTCTATAATCCCTGGTTATTTTGATGGTATCTCTTTTTTAAGTGCTCCATCTTTTGGAGCAGGAATGCTAAATGTTCTAGCAAAATGCAATGGCTATGTCATCATAGAGGATAAACAAGTTATCAAAGAGAGGGAAAAAGTAGAATTTTTCCCTTTTTAAAGTTTACTAATATACTCCGAAACTGCATCTATATCTGTATCAGAAAAATTTTTGATTGATTTTGTCATTATCTTGTTAATTTTGTCATTTTTATATTCTCCACTTCGAATCATAAGCATAATTAACTTTAATTCTTCTTGCGTACGCCCATGTAAAATACCTGCTGGCCTCTCATAAGGAGCATGCTTCGCATCCTTACCATGGCAGCCAACACATTTTTTATACAATTGCTGCGCATCAACCTTAGCTTCACTCGCAACTAAACATACACAGGTAAAAAACAACGAAACTAGAAATTTCATCTCAATCCTTCTTTTGGTTTTTATCCACCCGTTTCATAAAAAGCACGATTTGATGTCTCATTTTGGTTATCATTTGACCATTTGTTTTTCTCAGGCTTATTCTTCAAAACCTCTTTCAAGACTTCACTCGCACCCTTTATATCCCCTTTTTGTACTGCATCTTTTATACTCATTGCTTCTTCAAAACATAAACAAGGAATTAACATTCCCTCTGCTGTAAGACGTATTCGGTTACAATCTTCACAAAAATCATGTTTATGCGGGTCTATTATACCAAATCTATATCCATCTTCAAGTTCAAACAAAGCTGCTGGGCTTGAGCTTTCTCGAGGAATCTCTTTAAAGTTATATTTCTTGGCTATAATCTCTTTAATCTCCTCAGCTTTCATCCCTTGTAATTTATCTTTTGCATGAGAATTTTCCATATACTCTATATACCGAACACTCATGCCTTTAGATTTAGCATACTCTAAGATATCTAAAACTTCTACATCATTAATCCCTTTTAAAGGGACATTGTTGATTTTTACTCCTAAACCAACTTCTAAAGCTTTATCGATTCCTCTTTGAACTTTTTTAAGAACATCTTTTTGAGCTATTTTTGCTGCTACTTCCTCTTTTAGGCTATCTAATGAGATATTTAGACGTTTTAAGCCAGCCTCTTTTAAATCAGCTGCTACTTCTTCAAGTAAAAATCCATTGGTAGTAATTGCAAGGTCTAATCCACTTTTATAATCATTAATCATTTTGATAAAACTAGGTAAATCTTTTCGCAAAAGTGGTTCGCCACCTGTAATTCTTATTTTTGTGATTCCTTCATCTATGCCAACTTTTATAAATAAAAAAAGCTCTTCAAAGGAGAGTAAATTTTCTCTTGGAACCCAAGAAAAAGGTTTTTCTGGCATACAATACTGACACCTAAAATTACACCTCTCAGTCACAGAAACTCTTAAGTATGTAACTTTTCTCCCATGTCCATCTATTAACACTTTTTCCCCTCTCTATTTTTCTTAAAAGAATTATACTATGAGAAATGTAAATTTAAAGTTATTGTAAATTTCCTTAGGATAGAATTACTACGTAATAGTCTATTACTAGTTAACCACAGGAGCCTTTATGCAAAAAATATCTTCTACCACAAAAGAGTATGAAGTAAAATCAGATGCTTTTTTAGTCTCTAAAACAGATACAAAAGGAAAAATAACTTACTGTAACCCTCCATTTATCGATATTGCAGGGTATAGTGAGAAAGAACTTCTTGGAAAACCTCATAGTATCGTTCGCCATCCAGATATGCCTCGGATTATTTTTAAACTTTTATGGGAGAAAATTCAAAGAAAAGAAGAAATCTTCGCATATGTAAAGAACATGTCCTCTGATGGTGGTTTTTACTGGGTTTATGCAAATGTAACAGCTTCATTAGATAAAAATGGAAATATCATCGGTTTTTATTCGGTAAGACGCAAACCAAATCCAAAAGCGTTAGCCTCCATCAAGCCTCTTTATGAGAAACTTGTTAGTATTGAAAAAAATTCTGGTATTGAAGCCTCTTTAAAGTATCTAAATGAATTTTTAAAAGAAAAAGGAGTGAGCTATGAAGAGTTTTCAAACAATCTTCAAAGACTATAAATCACAGTTTCTCATAGTAACTACCCTTACTGCTGTAAGCTTATATCAGTTTTTTAGTGGAGAGTTTGCAAATGGTTCAGCACTCTTGGTTGGTGCTTTTGCTGGTTCATTTTTTGGCAACAAAAACTCCCTAACAGTTAATGCAGACAATTATGAAAAACTTTTAGCTGTGACTAAAGAAGCGGCAAATGGAAATCTTGAACCAAGAGTCGTAGATGTTGATATAAACTCTCCTTTAGGTAAAGTTGCCCTACATGTTAATGACCTACTCGATCAAGTAGAAGCACTTCAAAGAGAGACTAAAACTTCTATCGAAGCAGCTAGTAGTGGAAAAGTATATAGAAATATTTTCAATGAAGGATTTCGTGGAGTTTTTGCAACAAATGCAAAGTATATCGAAAAAGGTGTTAGCGGTATTGTAGAGGGAGAAAAGGGAAAAGCAAAAGGTGTTTTATCAACAAAATTTGGAGAACTAGGTAATGGAAACAAAGGTATATTGGATGTGCAAACTGATTTAGGAGAGGCTATCAAAGCTATGAGTAGTATCTCTGAAGCTTCCAATCAAACCGCTGAAAAATCAAATGAAAGTCTACATATGGTAACCAATGTTTCTAATGATTTAAAAGAACTTTTAAATCTTATTAACAATTCTACTGATGCAGTAAATTCATTGGTGCAAAGAACTGATGAAATCTCAACTATCGTAGCCCTTATCAAAGATATAGCGGACCAAACAAATCTTTTAGCCCTCAATGCTGCCATAGAAGCTGCACGCGCAGGAGAACATGGGCGTGGTTTTGCTGTTGTTGCTGATGAAGTAAAAAAACTAGCTGAACGTACGCAAAAAGCAACACAAGAGATCGCCATCACTATCCAAACACTCCAACAAGAAACAACAGGAATCCAAACAAACTCCGAGAGAATAAGTGATATCGCAAATGCTTCAGAAGAGAGTGTCAATGGTTTTGAATCAACACTCAAAGAGTTCAATACAGATGCAAACAAAACAGCTCAGATATCTTATACTATGGAAAACCATCTCTTTATAACTTTAGCAAAAATCGATCATATAGTTTATAAAACGAGAGTTTACTCAGCAATTTTAAATGAACAGATAAGCCAAGAGTTTAGCAATCATCACGAATGTAGACTAGGTAAATGGTATGAGCAAGGTGCTGGCAAAGAGAGATTTAATTGTACGCACTCTTATCCACATATACAAGAAACTCATAAAGTAGTTCATGAAGCTGTTCATAAAAATATCGAACTTATCCAAGATGGTTTTGATGCAAGTAAAACAGCAGCTATCATAGCAAACTTTTCTGAGATGGAAAAAGCGAGTGAAAATCTCTTTGCACTCCTAAACAAACTCCCTAGCGAGAAATGTCCTAATACTTAGCAAGAAGATTCATCGGTTTAAAAAAATCTTGAACCGATGAATCACTTATAAAACCTATGTTATAAGGGTGTAAAGTCTTTATAGCACTAAAGTGTATGCTATTTGGTAAAGATTTTTGTATATCTTTTGCCATATTTCCAAACAAAATCAACTTAACATCGTATCCAAAGAGTTTTCCTAAAAGCCTTTGCATAAATGGTTGAAACTCTTTTATATGGTATTTACTTTCTTCTTTTGTACTAAAAACAAGAGCCGTGTTTAAAAGTAAAATACCGTTTTTTTCAAAATTGTCTTTTAGTTCATATATAGAGTTTATATAATCTTTTTTCTCGATTTTAGCGATAGCACTTTGTGAAACATCTTTACATGTAAGAGTT
>DLUF01000072.1 GCA_002742765.1 Sulfurospirillum sp. UBA12182
ACAAACATCATGATGAGATTCTTCTTAGCAATGATGAAATAAAAGAGACTCTTCACTCTACCAATAAGGAGTAGTTATGGGCAAGGCAAAATTTATAGACAAGGTCAAAGAGGTTTTTGGTTTCCAATCTGAAGCTCAAAAGAAAGAGTTAGCGATAAAAGAGTTAATCGAAAAATTAGAACAAAGAAAACTCATCTTAAAACAAGAGCTTCGTTTAGCAGCTGATGCACAAAGTAGAGAAAATCTTAAAGATAGTATCAAAATAGTGAAACAGCAGATAAAAAAGGGAAAATCCTTACTTCAAGAGTAAGGATTAGATAAACAATGAGGAGAGTAACCCTATAAGACCACCAAATACACCACCCCAAACAACAAGCCATCCTAAATGCTCTTTGATAAAATCTTGAACGATTTCTTTAACCATCTTTGGTGTAAGTTCAGCAAGTCTTTTGTCTATAACATTTTCTATGGAGCCCAACATATCATCACTCAATGATGAGTTTTGTAAATGATTTTGTATTTGAGTATTAAAACCATCACTTTTGACGATAGTAAGCACAGCTGATTTGAGTTTATTTGTAAAAGGCTCTCTAAGTCCTTCAAGTGCCCCTACTCCACCAAATATACCAAGCATACTACCAAATGGTGATTCCATAACAGTTTTTGTCAATGCTTCATAAGCAGGCGAAAAATCTGTCTGTTGGATAATAGGCTCTAAGTCAAGTTTTTGTTCTTCATTTTTAAAGAAGTTGTCTAACTGTTCTTTTGTAAAAAACTGCTCCATCATAAGAGTTTTGATAGAGTTTTTAAACGCCTCAAAACGCAGTTCTATAACTCCAGAACCATAGAAAAAGGGAACACGCTCAAAAAGCATATGGATTGCGATTTGATTTGTGATCGCTCCTGAGAGTGCAAAAAGCCCTATAAAAAGTAGAGGATTTTGTAAATTTTGTGGCACTATAAAAGAGATAAAGATGAAAATGATGCTGATAAGATTTGTGATTAAACTTTTATTTTGCATGATAACTCCTTTTTTTTGCGAAATTATACAGAATTTTTTTACATGTAAAAAGTTACAATAAAAAATATTTTCAAAAAAGGGGTTTTTATGCCAAATAGAGATGATGCATTGAAGCTTTTGCAAGAGTATAACTCAGCAACTCTTGTAACACACGGACTTGCTGTTGAAGGTGCTATGAGGTATTTTGCAAAAAAATATGGTGAAGATGAGGAAAAATGGGGAATTGTAGGTTTACTTCATGATTTAGATTATGAACAGTTTCCACAAGAACACTGCTATAAAACTCAAGAAATTATGCTTAAACATGGATATAACGAAGAGATTATAAGAGCTATTATGTCTCATGGATGGGGTATTTGTACGGATATAGAACCTAAAAGTCTTATGGAAAAGACTCTTTATGGTGTAGATGAACTTACAGGACTCATTACTGCTTGTGCTCTTGTAAGACCAAGTGGTTCTGTGATGGATTTAGAGTTAAAATCTGTCAAAAAAAAGTTTAAACAAGCCTCTTTCGCAGCAGGGGTTAATCGTGAAGTAGTACAAAAAGGTGCAGATATGCTAGAGATAGAGCTTGATACACTTATCCAAGAGGTTATCCTCGCTATGAGAGAGATTGCAGATGAACTTGGTTTAGGGATGAAATAGTTTGCTTTTTTGTAACTAATTTGTAAGTGTTTTATCTTAGAATAGTAGACATTTTAAAAGGTTGATAATGGGTTTACATGTAAAGGTTATTTTAACAGCTATTCTCCCTTTTCTTTTAGCTTTTTTCATAGGTGCTATGAATATAAACACCTTTTTTAAAACACAACAGGCAAGTTTGTATAAAAATATAGATTTAAAATCAAAAATTGTTTATGAACGTGTTGAAGATCATATAAACATTATGAAGATTATGGTGAACAATTTTGCAAACTCAAATGAAAATCTCTCTGCTGTTTTTCTCAAAGACAATGACCATCTTTTTAAAATCATCAAAAACTATCTTACCCCATTTATCCAAAAGAGTTTTGTTCTTAGTGCGGATGGACTTGTGTTGGCTAGAGGGCATGATGAGTATTTTTTTGGTGATTTTTTCAAAACAATTCCAACTGAAAAAAATGAACTTTTTGGCATCTATGATGTTGAGGGCAAAGACTCTTTTGTATATGGGAAAAAACTCTACTATAAGTCACAATATGTAGGAAGCATTTTCCTTCTTATTCCCATAACTAAAGAGTTATTGCAAGATTTTGCAAAAGATGGTGATAGTGTCTTGACCTACTCTTCTGCTACAACAACTTATCCTCTAAGTTCTAAACTGATTGATGATACAGTGTTGAAAAATTATAAATTAAATCTTCATTTAGATTCATCAAGCTTACAAAATATAGATTTTGATTTGACTTTTTATGCTTCTGAAGAGATTATAGATTTGATGAAGATTGGTAAGCAGATTTATCTTCCTTTATTGTTTGCTTTTTTGATTATTCCTTTTGTTGTTTTTGGAGTTTTATTTTTTCATCTTAAGCCCTATACTTCGCTCATAGACTTGTTAAAAAAGTTTTCACAAAAAGAGATATCTCTTAAGGAACTATATACCCAATGTAAAAAATTTTCTTATCAAAAGCATCATGAAATCAAAAATATCTCAAGAGCATTAGAGGGGATGATTGAAGCAACAGAAAAGAGTTTAGATGAGCTAGAACGTATCTCTATAACAGATACCTTAACACGTGTCTATAACCGTTTTAAGATGGAAAAAGTGCTTACTAGAGAGATAAAAAAATCTCTCAGAAAACAGACCATTTTCAGCGTTATAATTTTAGATATAGATTTTTTTAAAAGTATCAATGACACTTATGGGCATATGATAGGAGATAAAGTTTTAAAACAAGTAGCACAGAAGATTCAAGCGAACATAAGAGATACGGATTGGGTAGGGCGTTGGGGTGGAGAAGAGTTTATGATAGTTTGCGAACATACAAATGAACAAGAGGCTTATCTTTTGGCAGATAAAATGAGAAAAATCATCAATTCTGAAAAAATTGAAGAGACAAATGTAACAGTTAGTTTGGGAGTCTCGCAGTATAACCAAAACGATACAAACTGGGATCAAGTGGTAACAAGAGCTGATGATGCTCTTTATATTGCTAAAAATTCTGGTAGAGATAGTGTGAAAATTTTTAGGAGTCAAAATGTTTAAAAAAATAGCGATATTTATCTTCTTCTCTTTTGAAGTTTTTGCAAAGCCTTTAATTTTTGGTCTTAATCCATATCTACCTTCTAATCAAATTGAAAAGCTTCATGAAAAATTAAGATTGCATTTGGAAACTAAACTTCAAACACCCGTAATCTTAACAACCTCTAAAAACTATAAAGAACAAATCGAGCTTTTAGAAACAGGGAAAATCGATATTGCAGCAATGTCTCCAAACCTCTACTATGAAGCACGTCAAATGAAAAAACCTTTTATCTATCTTGCAACTGTTACTAAAAATGACAACTATAAAAATCCAAAACCTGGATATAAAGGAGTTATCTTTACACTTAAAGGCTCAGGGATTAAAACATTTGAGGATTTAAAAGGTAAAAGATTTGGTTTTACGGATAGAGCTTCTACTTCTGGTTATGTTTGCCCAAGAAATGCGATGTTAAAACATGGAATTGACCCAGATAAAGATTTGGGTTATAGTTTTTTACTCAAAAAACACTCTAAAATTCTCTCAGCTTTATTGCAAAACTCGATTGATGCAGGAGCTACATATGATAGGGTTTTACAAGAGGCTATCTTGATTTATGGAGATGTTTTTCATCTTTTATACGAAACTCCCCTCCTCCCATATGAAGCATATGTTGTTTCAAATAAAATGGACAAACAACTCTTGGAGAAGATACGAGAAGCTCTTTTGAACTTCGAAGACTCTGATGCCATAGGAGAAGCACCAGCGAGATTTGAGGTTATAGAAGAGTCTTTGTATGATCAATTATGTATCTAAAAAGACTATTTTCTTAAAAACGAGGTTGCATCTTTGGCATTCAGAGGTTTTGCAAAGTAGTATCCCTGAGCCTCTTCGCACTTAATGTTTTTAAGAAATTTTAACTGTTCTTTTGTCTCAACACCTTCTGCCAAAACTCTCTTGTTCATAGTTTTTGCCAATGTTATAATCGTTTCAACGATAGCACAAGCATCTGTTTGAAGTGGCAAATCTTTGACAAAAGATTGGTCGATTTTGAGTGTTCTAACGGGCATTTTTCTCAGATATGCCAACGAAGAGTAGCCTGTTCCAAAATCATCTATCGCTAGATTGATATGCAAAGCGTTTAGTCTTTCTAACTGTTCTAAAGAGTGAGTGGAATTGCTCATAAGTGAAGATTCTGTGATTTCGATTTCAAGATATTTAGACTCTAGCCCTATATCATGCAAGATAGATGAAACACTTTTAGCAAAATTGTCTTCACTTAATTGTATGCCAGAGACATTGACAGCAACTCTCTTGCCTTCAAACAGTCCCTCTTGCACCCAAAATTTCGCTTGTTTACAAGCTTTGTATAAAATCCATTTTCCCAATGGAATGATAAACTTACTCTCTTCTGCAATAGGGATAAAATCAGCAGGAGAAACAAATCCCAAGATAGGATGATGCCATCTTATAAGGGCTTCAAAACCGATTATAGCTCTACTTTTAATATCTATTTGAGGTTGATAAAAAAGTTCAAATTGTTCTTTAAAAAGAGCTTCATCAAGTTGTGTAAGAAGTTGCATCTTTTTCATCATCGTAGCTGTAAGTTCTGTTGTATAAAACTCATATCTGTTTTTGCCAGACTCTTTAGCCCTATGCATTGTGATATCTGCAAAAGTAGTTAAATCAGCAACACTTCTAGTATCGTTTGGGTATAAACTTATACCTATGCTTACGCTGATATGATGTAATTCATTATGTATGATAAAAGGTTTTTTCATGATAGTTAAAATATTTTCAGCGATAGTAGCGATAGTAGAAACTTTTTTGATGTTTTCCAAGACAGCTGCAAACTCATCTCCTCCAAAACGAGCAATCCAACCTTTACCTTCAACAACTTCATCTAATCTATTTGCAAATTCTTTTAAAATCTCATCTCCTATATGATGCCCATATGTATCGTTGATATATTTAAAATTATCCAAGTCTATAAAGCATAAAGCGATAAGAGATTTTGAGCTTTCAGGGGTATTTTCAATAAGTTGTTCGAGTTTCGTTAAAAACAAAAAGCGATTTGGGAGATTTGTAAGTTTGTCATAATTTGAAAAATATTCTACCTTTTGTGAGAGATGATACTCCCCTGTTATATCTCTTATAGTACCAACAGACCTTATCGGTTCTTCTTCAAAAAAATCTGTTTTACATTGCTCTTCTATATACTTTACTTTGTTGTTACAGATGATTCTATGAACGACATTGTAAGGTTTTTTTCGCTCTAAAGAGAGTTTATAAGCCTCGTCAATCATAGCTCTATCTTCAGGATGTACAAGGGATAAAAAAGCTTCATATGAAACGCAAAAATCCTCTTTTGTTACTTCAAAAATCTTATAAACTTGTTCAGACCAAACTAAACTGTTGGTTTTACAGTCTAGCTCCCAGCTTCCGATATTTGCTATTTCTTGAGATTCTCGTAAAAGTTTTTCATTTTGCGTCAAAAGCTCTTCCGCTTTCTTTCTTTCAGTAATATCTATGGCAAAAGCGATATTGTAAATCTTATCTTTAAATTGCAAGATTTTTGCTATTATTTCAACAGGAAAGATGGATTGGTCTTTTCTCTTATGCAAAGATTCAAACCTTGTCTCTTGTTCTTGATTGATAACTTTGTGTGAAAAAGTCTTCCAACTTGTAGCATCTAAATTTGGATCAACATCAATCACTCGTAATGTAGTTAATTCTTCAAAAGAGTATTGTAAACTTTTGCAAGCTGCTTTATTTGCATAAAAAATCTCTCCACTATAAGCATCTAGCCAGTAAATGGCGATATTTGCATGTTCTAAAGAAAATTTGATAAGTTCTAATTCATGCTCTAAGTCTATCGTTTTGATTTTATCCATTATCTTTCCAAAATTTAATCAGGTTGTATTGTATCATTTTCTTGAGCGCAGTGTTTTAACTGCCTTTTGTTAAACATGATTTTGGAGTTTTGGCTCTCTTTTTCAACATTTTCGTAACGTAAAAACTTTGGAAGTTTTCTGCCTTCTACTCTCATGATATCGTTGATAAGGGTTTCTTTAACCAACTCTTTGTTTACATGTAAAACTTCATCTAAATATCTATAAAGTAGATAAGCAAGTCTATCTAGTGAGATTTGCCAAGTTGATTCTGTTTGTTGATAAATCCATTGGCTAAAGGCAAAAAAGCCCTCATATACTTTTCCATCTGAAAAGAGAAAAACAACACTTTGCTTAAAATTTCCACTGTTATAAACCATATCCCAAAATCTTGCAAATCTTTTCATCTTTTGCATCATGGTAAAGCTGATGAGATTGTTTTGCAAGATATCATATGGAGGCTTGTTTGAATAAATCATACCGTGTATCTCATCATGGCGATTGAGCGTAGTTCCAGAGAGTTTTTTGAGTATGCCTATTTGGATTTCGCATTTGCTCATAGTGTAGAGTAAATCAAGGTTTTTTTCAAATTGTTCTATGGATTCACCAGGAAGTCCTACAATGAGGTCTACATGTAAATGTGCTTTTGTTTCATTTTCCAAAAATGCTAAATTTTCTTTGATTTTTTCTAAATTAAGTTTTCTATAAATCTCTTGCGAAGTCTTTACATGTAAAGTTTGTATACCTACTTCAAGTTGTAGAGAAGCTGGAGGAAATTGTTTGATTCTCTGTCTTAAAGATTTTGGAAAGTTATCGGGAATAACTTCAAAATGTACAAAATAAGGAGGCTCTTTTTTGAGAAAAAAATCCATCAGTTTGTTGGCTCGCTCTATGCCTTGGTTGAAAGTTCTATCTATAAATTTAAAGCTTCTCACCCCTCTTAACCAAAGTGTCTCTAGCTCTTGTAAAAACCTTTCAATCTCTATATTTCGTACTTTTTTATCCAAAGAAGAGAGACAAAACTCACACGAATAAGGACATCCCCTACTCGCTTCTACATAGATATAACGATGAGCTACATCATGGTCTGTATAAAAAGCATAAGGGAGTGTGATTTGGCTTAGATCAACTATTTGTGCTTTGATAAATCTCTCTTGCGGAGGAGTCTTTACATGTAAAGATTTGCATAGTTCATAAAAGGCTATATCGCCCTCCCCTTGGATGATATAATCAGCTCCACTAAAATCAACTCTATGGGGAAGATAACTAGCTTCAGGACCACCTAGGATGATTATGGTTTGAGGAGAGATTTGCTTTAAAAGATTGATAGTTTCACTTATCTCATTTGCATTCCAGATGTAAGCTCCAAGTCCTATTATGTCTGGTTTTTTGGTTAAGATACTTTCTACTGCATCAGCAACAGAGGTATTGATGACAAACTCTAAAATCTCCGCTTTATCTTGAAACTCTTTTAAATTAGCATAAAGATATCTAAGCCCCAAAGAGGTATGTGTATATCTTGCATTAAAAGTTGCTAAGATTATCTTCAAGCTTCTTCCATAATCTTTTTTACTTCATTTAAAAGCTCGATAGAAGCATCAATCTCCGCTTTTCTTATAGCAACACTCTCTACATTGCAGCCGATTGGTATGCCCTTGCCTTTGCCATAAAAATAGAGTATCTCAAATATATCACGACTGAGTTTCAAAGAATCGTGTAAAATATCTTCAGAATTTTTTAAACGCTCTTCAAGATAACTAGGAATGCTAATCCCCAACCATTTCATAAACTCTAAAGTTTTAGCAGAGCCACAAGGAGTTATCGTAAAGATGATAGGAACCATCTTTTTTTGATGCTCTTTTGCATACAAAGCATAATCATCTAAAAATTTCTTTGCCGCCATAAGGTCATAGACACATTGAGTAACAAAAAATTCACAACCACTTTGTATCTTGGAAAATACACGCAAATGCTCATCATGTTTTTTCATATGCCTCTCAGGGATAGCTATGCCACCAAGAGTGATATCTGGAGCAAACTCTTTTTTCATCTCATAAGCTTCTGGTATAGTTATGTGAACTGTTGTACTTTTACTAGCAGCACCTACAAAAACAGTATGAAAGTCTTTTCCTTGTCTATTTTTAAGCCATTGTTGCAAATCTTCTTTTGCGTATTTTCCTACCGCTTTATAGACTATAACTGGGTAGCGTAAAGGGGCATCAAGATAATTTAGAGCGTATTCACAAGGGTCAAGCGTTTGCATAAAAGGAAAAGGTCTTTGTTCTTTTGTTCTATCACTCTCATCTTGTATGTCATAAAGTATAAGCCCATCAATCTCTAATTTATCTAATCTTTGTATATGTTTAGCAGCGATAACTTGGAGTTCTTCTTCACTATGTTCTGTTTTTGGAGGAGTCATCCCATAAAGGAGAATGCCACTTTTACATGAGCGTATTTTATCCGTTAGCATAAAAAAATCCTATCTATATCATTATAAAAAGAGATTTTATCTTTTTTGGAGTTAATTACTTCTAAAGAGGTAAAATACCTCTTTAGATTTTGTTGCTATTGATGAAAAGTTGTGAGTTTTTGACTTCTATATCAAAGTATAATTTACCTTGTCTTTCAACTGCTAAATCAACTAGCTTTTGTAAAGACCTATCTAGCATCAAAATTGATTCTGCATCGCTTTTTTCCATGCTTAAAGAGCCTTTTACACTTATCATATCGAGTGCTTCTTTGAGGTTTTGTTTATTCTCAAAATTAAACTCATTTTTAGGAATAGTTGCATCTACATTAAGTGCTATATCTTTGAAGATTATATTTTGAAATTGTGAACCTTTTAGGGATAAATCAAGAGTTGATTTAAGACCATTATTTACTATCTTGACAAATTTTTCAAGCATTATTTTTGTTGCTTCTTGTCTTAAAAAACGGTCATTTTGCAATAAAACATCTCTATAAGCGTTACTTAAAGCTAGTAAATCATCTTTTAAAAGATTTGATAATGAGATTTTTAAATTTGCTTCATCTAATGTATAATTCATTTTTCTATCTTGGATATTGATACCTTTTAGACTATATCCTGTATATGCATCTAAATTGATATTATTTGGAGAAGAAACCTTTGTATCTACACCAAGTTTTTGGATTCTAAAACTTGAAAGACGGGAATATTTTTTTTCTACTAAGGCTATATTTTCTATACTAATATTTGCTTTAGAGTTAAATTGTGAAATGTAATTGAACACATATGTTAGATTATCCATTTCAAGTGAAAAGAGTCTATTTTGACTTGTTTGGGATTTGTAAAGTTGTTTTCCTATGGTATAAGTTCCATTTATCCCTTTATCATAGTCCAAATCTAGCTTATTTTTTAAAATTTTGATATCAAATTCATCTTGTTTTGCAAGCGTTATATCTTTCATTTGGATAGATTTTATTTTTGCATTTTGATCCATCTTGATAAAAAGTGTAAGCATTTTCTCATTTAGAATTGGAAGAATTAAGTCTTGAACTTCTTTATCACTTTGAATTTCAAGCATTGCTTCATCGGAAAACTTAACCAAAGAAAGGCTCATGTCATAATCGCTAGGTAAAAGGTTTGATGAGTTAAGAAGAGCTTCAAAAGTAACACCACTAAACACAGGAGTTGCTAGATTACTCATCTGAGCTTTTAAAGTTTTAGTATAGATTTCAACATTTGGGTCAAATTTTTGAGCTTTATCCAATAAAAAATTAAAAAACTTTTTCCCATCACTAATCTTATACTCTAAATTTGTCTTAGAGTTAAAATAGCCTTCTATTCCTATGATTTTTACATCTATACCATACTCTTGCATATTTTTTTGATGTTCTTGCAAAGATGTTTCGAGTTTTTGTTTGACAAAAAATGGTATCGCTAAAACAATTGCGATAACAACTACAAAGCCTATATAAAATGATTTTTTCATACTATTGTTTTTCCTTTGAGAGTTTAAAAATTAGATAAAGTATAGGTCATCTTTGAAAGATGACCTAGCTTATGATTAATCAACCAATGCAAAATCTTCTATGAGATTAAAGTTGAGGTATTTGTATACGTCCTCAGACTTACCTTCTAGTTTTGTAGGCACAATGCTCATATACTCTTCAACACTAGGGAGTCTGCCTAGTATGGCACACACTGCTGCTAACTCTGCACTTCCTAGATACACTTGAGCACCCATGCCCATACGGTTATCAAAGTTTCTTGTACTTGTCGAAAAGACAACAGCACCATCAGCAACTCTAGCTTGATTTCCCATACAAAGTGAACAACCAGGGATTTCTATACGAGCACCTGCTGCACCAAATAAGAAATAATAACCCTCTTGTATAAGCTGATTTTTATCCATTTTTGTAGGAGGTGCTATCCAAAGTCTTGTTGGAACTTGTCCTTCCCCTTTTAAAACTTCTCCTAAGGCTCTGTAATGACCGATATTTGTCATACAACTCCCTACAAACACTTCATCGATCTTTTTAGGACGATTTTCATCTGCAAGTATTTCTGAGAGTGTTGCTACATCATCTGGATCGTTTGGACATGCTAGTATCGGCTCTTTTATATCATTGAGATCTATCTCTATAACCGCAGCATACTGGGCGTCTGCATCAGCCTTTACTAAAGATGGATTTGCTATCCATTCTTTCATCTTATCTGCACGTCTTTGAATCGTTGTAGCATCACCATAACCAGCTTTTATCATGGATTCTAAAAGTGTGATATTTGATTTAAGATATTCGATGATAGGCTCTTTATCTAAAGCGATACTACAAGCAGCAGCACTTCTCTCTGCACTTGCATCGCTTAGTTCGAATGCCTGTTCAACTTTGAGTTTTGGTAAACCCTCTATCTCTAAAATTTTTCCAGCAAAGATATTTTTCTTGTTTTTCTTTGGAACTGTTAAAAGCCCCTCTTTGATAGCATAATATGGAATTGCATTTACAAGATCTCTTAG
>DLUF01000017.1 GCA_002742765.1 Sulfurospirillum sp. UBA12182
GCCTCTTGTTTGTCAATAGTTTCTGAAATGTTTTGTATCTTTTCTTGCAATGTCTTGGGTGTAGGTTGTATGGAGGGTTGTTTTGTACACGCAGAAAAAAACAAAGGGATAAGTGCTAGATAAAGTAACTTTTTCATTATCACATTATAGCAACTTTTATTTACATTAATTAAGATATAATGATAAAAATTTTTTTAAGGAGTTTCAATGAAAAAAGTGTTATCAAAAAGTCTTCTTATTGCTGCTTTAGCTTTCCCTATGTTAGCGAGTGCAGCTCCGTTAAAAGGGCTCAATGTTATCATCACTTCCGCTGATGCGCAAACACAGATGATGGCTATGGTGCTTTCTACAATGAGTATAAAAAAACATAACAAAATGGTCAATATAACTTTATGTGGACCAGCTGGCGAATTAGCTTTAAAAGACTCTCAAAGTACACCAGTAAAAAAGCCTGATGGCACAAGCCCAACTCCAAAAATGGCACTGATGGGTCTTATGAAAGCGGGTGCTAAAGTAGAAGTATGTCCTCTTTATCTACCAAATGCAGGAAAAGACAAGTCTGCTCTTGTTGAGGGGATAAGTGTTGCTAATCCTGGAGTAGTTGCAGGAAATCTTTTGGATAGCGAATTTAATAACGTTAGCTTCTAAAGAGTAAAGGGGGATTTTCCCCCTTTACATGTAAAGCTCATTTTTTGCAGTGATAATTCCATCTAAATCACCATAAAACCAATCTCCTTCACAAAACTCCACTCCACCAAATCTCAAACTAACTCCACATTCACCACTGTTAACTTCTATGGCCTTTTTAGGACATGTGCCTAAAGCCCAAAGTCCTACATCTATTTTTTTGGTATTTTGAATATCTCTTACATATCCATTGACTAAGATACCTTGCCAGTTGTTTTCAGCAGCAAATCCCATGAGTTTATCACCAACAACAGCTACGTATTTTGCATTTACATCAACGACACAAACTCGTCCTTTCCCATCACTCTTTAGAAGTTTTATAAGTTCAGCATTGTTGTCAATTATCTTACATGTAGCTATCTTCCCGCTACACTTTATCTTTCCTCCATAGGAGTGGAAAAGAGGTTCTAGTACTTGTACTTGGTTGTCGTATTTGTCACATAAATCAGAAGTTTCAAAAGGCATGTTGTTTTCCTAATTAGAGTTTTATATGTTCGGATGTATTATATCAATTATATATTAAACTTATAAGGAGAGGATATGAGAAAAAGTTTTTTATTATGTTTTGTAGTAGTTTTTTTTACTTCTTTTTTAAATGCGAGTGAAAAAAGAGATTTTTATATCTCAGGAAAATTAGGAAGCTCTTTAATTAGTTTTGATGATTCAAAATATTATTCTCAGATTGCGGGTGACCAATCTAGTGAATACGATAGAACTCATGACGATAGTAATTTTTTAGGTACTTTTTCTCTTGGGTATAGAGTTAATTCTTTGTTTCGTACTGAATTAGAGTATGCTTATCGTTCTGATTTTAAGTATGTAAAAAATCCAACAAATACAGGGATTGCGAATGCTTCTCAAACTTCTAAAATCCAAACTTTAATGCTTCAAGGATTTTATGACATTGATATCAGTTCAAAGTTTACGCCTTATCTTTTAGTTGGATTGGGACTTGCTCATCATGATTTTGATTTTTATGCAAGAACGATACCAGGAGGAATCGTTTATAGTGGTAACACTAGCAATACAGAATTGGCATGGAACATAGGGTTAGGAGTAAGCTATCCTATAAGTGAAAATATTGATTTAGATCTCTCTTATAGATATATCTCATTAGGAAATGCCAAATGGGAGAGCCACGCCGTAGGTGATAGAGGATATGGAGATGCAGACTTTACTTCAAATGAGTTTCTTTTAGGTATTCGATACTCTTTTTAACATTATAGGCATAGTTTTATGCCTATATCTTTCTTAAAACAAATCTTAAAAGTAAATTAGATAAAATGCAAACCTTTAGATATACAAAATGTGAGCAAAGATACAATTACAGAGCAATAGGGCATACTTTCTAAAGGGAGTAATTGTGATGTAGTTACTTTGTTTCACAAGAGTTGTGAAGAATTTTTGCAAGAATTTTCCTCTTGTGAAAAAGGAACAATAAAATGAAAAAAGTGGTAACAGGCGTTGTTGGAAATGATATCCATGTCGTAGCAAATAGACTTATAGATATCTCTTTACAAGCGAGAGGATTTGAGGTTTTTAATCTAGGTGTAAATACTTATTTAGAAGAGTTTATTGACGCTGTTGTTGAAACAAATGCAGATATTTTGCTTATCTCTTCACTCAATGGAGAAGCAGAGGGCTGGTGTAGAGACTTGCAATTTTTAAGATCAGAATATGAGCTCAAAGATGTTGTCTTTGTTATAGGAGGCAATTTGGCAGTAGGAGAGGCTAGGAATGAAGACATCGTCCCAAAATACCAATCTTACGGCTTTGACCTTGTCTTTCATCAGATTGATTTAAACACAGGACTTGATACTCTTGAAAAGTTTGTAAACCAAAAGAGAGGAGAATAAAGATGAACTCCTTGTTACAAAAAGAGAGAGAAATTATCGTCCAAAATGAATATGTGGATAATTTTGATTTTGCGGAAATAGAAGAATTTATAAAAAATGCACCAAAAGAGCTTTTTATCTCGCATACCTTTAAAAACTCTACCACAACACTTGTCCAGCCTCGCGGAGGATTTCCAACATATAACAAAATGTTTGATTTGTATAATGAGTTTATGAAAGCTAACATAGATGTTATGCCTTTAACCATCGATTCTCATACAAGACTCAATGATTATGGCAGTGCAAAAAAGATGCTCATGCTCTCTGAAGAAAATGAAGTTGATATGCTCAATGGCTATCCGCTTGTGAATCATGGTTATAGAACTACAAGAAAGATGGTGACACACTTTAACAAACCAGTGAGCTTAAGACATGGAACTCCTGATGCAAGACTGCTTATCGAAACAGCACTTGCTAGTGGAATTTTTGAGATAGAAGGTGGTCCTATAACATATCTTCTACCTTATTCTAAAAATTTTCCATTGGATAAGGCATTTTTATACTGGAAATATGTAGAAAAAATCTGTGCAAATTATTCAAAATTAAATGAACCAATCAACCGTGAATCTTTTGGACCGCTTACTGCAACGCTAGTACCTCCTTGTATCACGATAGTTATACAGCTTTTAGAGATGTTGCTCTCTTTAGAAGAGGGTGTAAAGTCATTTTCAGTTAGTTTTGCTCAAAATGGCTCCGTTATCCAAGATATAGTTACTTCAAATGTCTTAAAAAAGACAGCCAATTACTATGCTAGTAAAATCGGTTGTGAAGATGCAACTATCAATGTTGTATACCACCAATGGATGGGTGCTTTTCCGAGAAACAAAGAGTTTTCTGATTCTCTTATCAACACAAGTAGTGTTATCTCTGCACTTGTAAGAGCCGATAAGATTATCATCAAAACAAGAGATGAAGCATTTGGAATCCCTACGATGCAATGCAACGCCCAATCTGTTGCAAATACAAAATACACCTTTAAAGTTTTAAAAGGTTTACCTCTTATCAGTGATGAAGAAGAAGAGGCAAATTTGGAAGAGGAAGTGCACTCTATCATGGAAGCTGTGTTCAATGATAGTGCCGATACACTTTGGAGAAAAGTTTTTAACTCTATCAAAAGTGGTCTTATAGATGTTCCTTTTTCTCCTCATATCATCAACAAAAATGAGATAATTACGATAAGAGATGATAATAACAACATAAGAATTATCGAAAAAGGAAATTTACCAATCAGCGATAAATGTTTTGCTTATGAAAAATCAAAAGTAAAACTTAGTGAAGATAAAACAGAAGTTATCAACAAAATCATCTGTGATATAGGAGTGATGCATGAGTAAGCTTTTGATTGATGTTGGAAGTACTTACTTCAAAATTAGCTCTAAAAATGGTGTTAAACAAGCATTCCGTGATTTTAGTAAAAATATCTATGATGATTTAACAGTAAAATTTGGAGATGAAATTAAAGAGTATCCTAAAGAAGATGTTTATATCTGTTCTTCTGCAAATGGGGGCTTAAGCACCCTTATAGTTGGACTTACTAACTCTTTTAGTTTAAAGTATGCAAAAAACATAGCATTTAACTCAGGGATTAATATCATAGATACGATTCTTTATCATAATATCGAGTCAAGTCCGATTCCTGGAGAACTTTTAGATGTTGTTATCATAGTAGGTGGGATTGATAGTGTTGGTGGTGTTTTTGAAGAGAAACTTCTAAGATATCTACAAAAACTAAACTATAACAACATAGTCTATGTTGGAAGCAAACTAGATGCACCTTTTTTAAAAGAGAATATCGATAATTTAGTTGTTTTAGAAAATATCATAAGCGATAAACTCAAAGTAAATGAAAATGAGTTAAAAGAGTATTTAACAAACCTTTACCAACAAGATATCGTGGGCAAAGAAGATATCAAACATCTGTATGAACTTACCTCAAATCAAATCTATTCAACCCCTTATATCGTTAATCGCTCTTTGCCTTTTATTGATGCTAAATTTGAAGTAGTCAATCCTTTTATAGTTATCGACATAGGTGGAGCTACAACAGATATACATTATAGTAGAGATTTGGTAAGAGATAATATCCTTACTGAGAGTGAATTTGATAGACTTGTGTTTAAAAAGTTAGGGGTTTATAAATCAAGAGAGAGTCTTATATATGCTGCAAAAAACAATGAGTTTGTTTATGAACTTTTAAACTATCTAGATGTGACAGAAAACATCTTAGAAGAGAGTAGTGAAAAAGCTTTAAAAGTCTTGATGTTACTCTCTATCTTCTTAGTTTTATGTAAGGTATCTAAGCATAATCCTCTTTATGTGACCTTAAAACTAGATGTTTTAAAAAGTCTTGTCCTAACAGGTGGGATTACAAAAGTTTTAACGAATGAAGAGGTATTGAGTATCGTTCATTTCTTTTATAAAAAGATTATGAATATGAGTACGATTCCAACTATCGTGATGGATGTGAATTATGATATTTGGACTTTAGGAATGACAAAATAAAGGAGAGAAGATGTCTATAAATTGTATGCGAACTTTAATAGAAAAGGCAAACGAGAAAGTACCAGAAAAAATAGCTTTGATAGATAATCACTCGAAGATGACTTATAGTGAACTTTTTGTCAAAGTAAATCAAGTTGCTCACTACCTAAGTGAATTAGAACTCAAAAAAGGTGCTCGTATAGGGATATATTCTCATAAAAATATTTCTCAGGTGATAGCCATACTTGCTATTTTATCTACTGATTATGTTTTTGTACCTATCTCTAGGCTACTAAAACCTGAACAAGTACAGCATATTATCAATGATTGTGGTATCTCTTGTATCATTACTGACCAAAATAAATTAAAAAACATAGATGAAGTTAAGTTTGATGGAACGATTATAACGTATGAGCAAACTCAAAGAGAATTAGTCTCTTTTGAAGAAATTTATAAGTGTTGTACAAAAAAGTATACATGTAATATCTCAGGGCATATGAATGCAGCTATCACATATAGTTTTGGCTCTTCTGGATTTCCAAAAGGTATAGTAATCACTCACCGAAATCTTATAGATAGTGCTAGAGTAGTCTCTGGGTATCTTGATTTGAAAGAGGACGATGTTATCTCTGGCGTTTTACCTTTTATA
>DLUF01000019.1 GCA_002742765.1 Sulfurospirillum sp. UBA12182
TGGTTACATATTTTGATCAATATTTCTAAATTTTACTATGATCATGGATCTAGAGATTTAGCAACTTCTTACGTTCAAAATCATGATTTTGAAAACTCTTTGGATAACAAAATTAATTTTATTGGGAAAAATAAGCAAGAAAAAATAGATAATGCATACTATTACTTTTTAGATATTGCAAAACAAGAAATTGATCAAAATATATTTTTTCATTTAAATGAAATTCTTTCCCCTGTCTCTCTTACAGATAAAGATATCAAATATTCAGTTAAGCAACAGAAAAGTTCTCTAATGAGAACTCTTAAATTACTTCAAACATATAAATTTCAAAATATTGAAGATGAGTATAAACAATTGTTAGCTTCCATTGATGCTAAAATTAACTCTACTGCAAAAAGTAACACTTTGTTAAAATTACTAAGGGAAGCTGAATTAAATGACTTAACTGGTAATCAAAACATAGGACTGTATTATATACATATCGTTAATATAATATATGGTTTTTTTATTTTAAAAGATAGAATGACCGAGTATAAAAAACTGTTAAGCATGCTGAAATATGGACTTCAAGACATTAAAGACGAACTTTATTCTTTTAAAATTGATAATATAATTAGTAATTTAGTTTCATTTCATGAAGCAGTTGATTTTGATCAAATTGATCGGTATGTCATTAATTACTATTACAATTATTATGTTGGGAAGGATATTGAATTTAAATCTTATAAAAAACTATGTTCACATCTATTTGATAAAAACTTTCAGACACTATCCAAAGATTCATTTGATATTGATAAAATTAATGAGCCTATGAAATTCTTAAAATTCACAAATATTGTTAATTTTACAACTTTTTATCCTTGGCCTGATTTTACATTACATCAAATTTTGTGTAAGGGAGATTATCAGGTTGATTAATAAAAGTAACTATACAAAGAAAAGCCTGGAGCTATACAGATTTCCAGCTTACCTTTTAATAAGGGATTCTGTAACCTGATCATATCTATAATTTACAATTTCACCAGTAATTATAAATTCAATTGCTTGCTCAATAACATTTAGCGGAGCTATAAACCATTCCCTTGGTGTATATCGCTTGCCATCATCGCCGTAAATATCAATATTTAGACAAACTTTACCAAAAAACCTATGTATAAGCTGCTCAAATTTTTGAGTATTCATATTGTAAGTTTCATAAATGCTTATAATTCGAACTGGAGCCATAAGATATGTTGGTTCAGCTACTGCATTTTTGATTCTCTCTTTTACAGGTATTGTAGAGTACCCAATTTTATAAAGGTTTTTTATAGATGCTATTTTTTCATCTTCACTTTTTGACTCTAAAATATAGATATATCCACTTTTTTCATCTTTTTCATTTACTTCATAGAGTCCTTCAAGATTAGTTTCATCGTATTCACTCACTCTTTTACCATGCTTATAAAGTTCAGCTGAGAGTGAACGAAGCAACATATCCGATTCTGTGCCATTTTCAAAAATAAGTTTAAGTCTTGCATTGGTTTTCCCACCCGTTTTTATTGGCTCGCCGACATCTGCTACATAAAGCAATACACCTTTTAAGATAAAGTAGTACCCTTTTTTGATTTGTTGCTCATTTTGAAATTTAACAACTTTTCTAATACCAGTTTTTAACTCTTCTTGTATTTTTACAAAAAGATACTCATATTTATCAAATTCTTTGCAAGGTTTTCTTGTAGCCACATAATCTGGCATCGTAGTCTCTTTTTGTTTTGGTATGTGTTTTAAAGTAAAAATATCATCACTATCATCGCCTCCTAGTAGTCCAAAAGCATCATCATTTAAAATATCATCAATAGAATTTATCTCTACAACTTGCAAGATATTAAATCTGTCATAAGGCTTTAATGCAGCTATTTTCTCTGGATTTTCCCTTATTCCTTGAAGTCTTGAATAAAGTGTTCGTTCACTCATATTTGTTGATTTTTTAGGTTCACTACCATTTTTTTCTATAAAAAGATTGATCTCTTCAAAACTTGACACTAATCTATCATCTTCGTTTAAAGATTTTGTTCGTACTTTTGGCTCACTTAAAAGCCCAAGTGGATCATCTTCTAAAATCTCATCAAGTGAAAACTCTATTAGTTTATCCATTTGCTTTTTCTCTTCGGAGTTTATTGAGATAAATAAGTGCTTCTGCCATGCGTTTTTCTGTAAAATCTCTACTATTAAGTTCAGGCATTCTTCCGTGCTCACTTTTAAATGCAGGTATTTTTTTGTATAAAATCACCGCTTCTTCTGCTGTCATCTCTATGCGTGTAGCTTCGATGCTCTCTTGTATGAGTTTGAGTGTTTGTGTTGTCACAGACTTTGAGAGGATCTCAAAAGCTCTTTGAAACGGGTTTATTTGATCTATAAGATCTATATGAAGTTCATCGATATTTACAAATTTATCTGCCATTTTGATAAACTTTTTATCGCCATTTTCTATGATATGCCCATTTTTAACTACACTATCCACAACTACATGCTGTCTTAGCTCTTCTATTTCACTCTCATCCAAATCAGGATATTTTACCTTGATGATTTTAGGTATTAAAACTCTATTTATAACTTCTGCATCAAGATTTCCAGGGATCGCTTTTATCATTACATCATCTTGCAATATTGCAGTTTTTAAGTCATTTAGGTCTGATTCGATGATATCTTCTACCCTTTTGCTAGTCGGCGGTTTAAAACCTCTGATTTTAAGTTCTCCTTTTTGATTTGGTTCACTATCGTTTTCAAATCGTGGTTTGAATTTAAAATTTGGTGCTAAAACTTGCTCCATCAAAAGTGAAGCAGTGATTGCTTTGAGCATATTATTGACACTTAGTTTTACTTCTAAGTCTTGTGCATCTGGTTGGGCTATAAGGTTGGTAAATTGTGCATGGGTTTTATTGTCACTATCTCTTGTGGCTCGTCCTATGATTTGGATGATTTCAGTCAAAGAGCTTCTGTATCCAACAGTGAGAGCATGTTCACAATAAGGCCAGTCGAACCCCTCTTTTGCCATGCCAAGAGCAATAATCAAGTCCATATCATCTTCACTTTTTATATTTCGCAAGTAAGTTACTACTTTTTCTCTCACTTTTGGGTCATCATTTACCAAGTCTGCTACTTTTAACA
Source organism: Sulfurospirillum sp. UBA12182 (assembly GCA_002742765.1). Classification (GTDB taxonomy): domain Bacteria; phylum Campylobacterota; class Campylobacteria; order Campylobacterales; family Sulfurospirillaceae; genus UBA6810. The sequence goes on from DLUF01000019.1 coordinate 3,148, forward strand.
GTTTGCCATCACTTGCTCGCTTTACAATAATGATTCCATCCTCTGTAGTTTGTTCAACTGTTCCTATGATATCAAGGATAGTATCTACCTCTTTGTGTTTATCTTTTGTGGATTCTCCTGAGTTTACATTTGGTATATGTAAAATCGTTTTTTTGTTCGTATCCAGTATTTCGGCTATAGCACTTGTATATCTTCCTTGATAGAAGTGATACCCAATGCCAAGTGATTTAAGGTGTTCATATCCATTTAACTGCTCATAGTAGTTGTAAGTTACTTTGCTAAACTTCGCTTCATCTTCAGGCAAAAGTACGGGTACACTATCACCTCTAAAGTATGAGCCTGTCATAGCCACTATGTGAGCCGTCGAGTTTTCCATCACACTTCTTATAAGCTCACCTAACTGATTTTCTCCATCGGCAGATACATGATGAAACTCATCAATAGCTAAAAGAGTATTGTTAAATTTAGTATCATCAAGCTCTTTAAATGCAAAACGCAAAGTTGCATGGGTACAGATAAGAATCTTCTCATCACTTGTCATAAACTTTTTAAAGGCTTCAACTTTACTTTTCTCTCCATCTGGTGTACAAAGATTATAAAGTGGATTTGGTTCCCAAGAAGTAAAAAATCCATTGCTTGCCAAGTCTGTCACACCAAAAGACCCGCCGATTGATCGTTCTGGAACTGCTACTATTACTTTCGAGATACCTTGATGATAGAGTTTGTCAAGTGCAACAAACATCAATGCCCTTGATTTTCCAGAAGCCGGTGGAGCTTTGAGTAGTAGATACTGCTCATTTCTAGCTTCATAAGCTTTTGCTTGCATATCTCTCATACCAAAATTATTCGTTTTTTTACTCTCACCTGTTTGGCCGTATGTTACTTCTATTATGTTTGTCATATTTCCCTCTTTAGTTTAAACTTTTTACAAAACTTGCTACAGTGTGGCAACAATTTGTGTCACCTCCAGTGGCACTTTTAAAAATCTCATTCAACTTTAACTATAAAAATTCTTAGTAAAATTTATGAGCCGAACTTTAACTATAAAAATCCATAGTAAAATTTAGAACCTTAACTTTGACTATAGATACTCAAATACTTATCAAAAACAAAAAGTTTATTTCTTTCATATCCCGTAATCTCTTTTAAAATACCTTTTTCCTCAAACTCTTTTACCAAAGAATTTGCAGTCGGTTTACTCACATCTAATGGTTCTATAATATCGCTAATAGAAATAATTGGTCTTTGATACAAAAACTCTAAAAGTTTACTTGCATTGTGAGCTTTTTTCCCAAAACTTACCACTTTAGCATCCATTTCTTGTTTTAGACTCAAGATATTTTGGAATGTTTTTACTCCACTATTTGCTGTAACTATAACAGCTTCAAGAAAAAACTTAATCCAATGAGTAAGATCATTATCTGTTCGTACTCTTGTAAGAGCTTCATAGTAAACAGATTTATGCTTTTCAATAAAATCTGACAAATATAAAGATGGCTTTTTCAAAAGTCCATTACTCACCAAATAAAGTGTAATCAAGAGCCTCCCAATACGACCATTTCCATCTAAAAATGGATGAATAGTCTCAAACTGATAATGAGCGATAGCTATTTTTATAAGATGTGGTACAAATATATCATCATTGTGTAAAAACTTCTCCAGATCACTCATAAGTTCATTTACTTCATTGTGATGAGGAGGTATAAAATAAGCCGTAGCTAAACTAGCTCCCCCTATCCAGTTTTGAGACTTTCTAAACTCCCCAGGTTGTTTTGCTTCACCCCTTACACTATTGAGTAAAATAGCATGGATATTTTTGATCAGACTATTTGAGATAGGTAAAGTTTCAAGCTCTTTTATAGCACTATTCATAGCATCGATATAGTTTCGTACCTCTTGCCAATCATCTCTTTTTTCTGGGTCTATCTGATTTTTTGCGATGAGCACTTCATCCATCTCAGTTTTTGTACCCTCTATCTTACTTGAAGTATTCGCTTCTTTTGTGATATGCATCTGTATAAACATATCTACATTTGGCACTATCATCGTAAAAGCATTGAGTTCACCAAGTGCTCTAGTGGCATTTTCTAGCATTGTGTTTATTTGTGGGTCATCCCATGTAAATGTATGATTGACAAATTCTGGTAAAAAACTTTTGTATTGATACTCTTGTCTGAGTGTGCCTGATTTAAAATCTTTTATGTTCATTTCAACCTCCCCAAAATCTCCAAAGCCTCCATCTCAAACTTTGAAAATGCAAACCATTTTTTTCCCAAATCTTTAAGGCTTGCTCCGATGTGATAGATCTCTTTGCTATCGATTATCAAAAATCTATCATGTGCTTTTTTGAACTCATGAAGCTCTATATTTTGGTATTGAGCATTGTACTATAGTTATCTATTAATACCACTTCACTTTTTGCACTTTTTAGTAAATCATTGACAAAAGCATAAGCATCATAAATTTGTCCGTCATAAAAAATCCCCTCGCTTGGTTTCTTATTTTTGTCTTCTAGTGCATTTAAAATAATATCTATCTTTTCATCTGTACGAAACTGTTTTTGCTCTAACAAATCCAATCTTTGAAGAACAAGAGCATTATTTGAGATAAACTTTCTCATATTTACAAAAGCTCTCATAATATTTATATGTGTTTCAACTGCTACTTTGCTAGTCAATACTGATGATAGTGTTGCAACCCCTTGTTCTGTAAAAACTAATGGCAAACTTCCTCCTAGATGTTGTTTTGAAGGTATCGCATTTTGCGATACCATAATCTCAACTTCATCTTCACAGAGCTGAAACATAAAATCATCTGGAAATCTATCACTATTTCTTTTAACTTGTTCTCTAAGTCTTATGGCTTTTACCCCATAAAGCTCTGCTAAATCCCTATCTAGCATCACCTGAAACCCACGGATAGTATGAATTTTACCTTGTAGGTTTTGATGGTCTATTGTTTGTAGTTCATTTGTCATTTTAAGTTCCTAGTGTTCGTTGCTTTATGCTACCAAAACAATTTATCTTTATTAAAAAATATGGCATTTTGCAATCTCATTACACCCTCTACCAGTCTAACCAACTTTTGACTGATGCGTCACAAAGCCGTTGGCACGGTTGAGTGCACAGACGATTTTCATCCCTTGACTTACCGCCATACGATATTCCTCTTTTGTTCCTACGAATATATTTAGATTAGCTATTTTTTTCATTTAGTTTCTATCCCTTGTAAAGTTTTTATTTGCTGTAGATTAAAGCAAAGAAGCTAAATCTTTAGCTAACGATTTAATGCCATTTTTTGTACTTAAACCAAATCTATTTAATAATTGAGGTGAATAGTCATATATTTTTTCAGTATCTACATTGTGCCAAACTGGTATTAAAATATTTTCTTTTTTATGAAGCTCTCTCATCAAGATTGTTTCAAATTCAGTTTTTGCCCACCCATCGTTAGAAAGATAATTCGATGACAAAATAACAATACATTTTTTAGCTTCTTTAATTCCTTTTTCAAAACATTCTCGCATGTTATCACCAGCTTTAAGACTATACTCATCATACCAAACTGGACAATTTAAGCTATATAGCTCTTGTGCCAACTCTCTTACTAACTCATCTTTGTCTCTAAAATCATGAGAAATAAAAGCTAATGGAACTGCTAAATCATTAGACTCAACTGCATAGTTTTTATCACGAAGAATAATACTAAAACCTATTTTTTTGCCATATTCTAAAAGTATGTTTTTCTCACTTTCATCAATCACTCTGTCAATATATACAAATATATTTTTTACAAAAGTACATTCATCAAGTTTTACACTTTCTGGATTATCCAAGAATCTAACTTCTTGCATGTTTTCATATTCATCTATTTTGCCATTTCCTATTTCATCTGTATCTAAAATAAATTTAATAGCATTAAAATCACACTCTTTTGGAAAAAATAAGGAAAAATATTTCAGCTTGTTATCTAATTGATAGGAGAGTTTACATAGTATTTCAACTTCTACGCCAGTTTCATGCTTTAACAGCCATGGTCTTTCTGCATTTAAAGCTTTTTGTTCAGTATCAAAATATTCTCTAAGTGTTGTCATTAAATAAATCCTATTGTTATATTTTGCCCTTGATAATCTGTGGCATTTCCGTATTTATCTTCAAATTTTATTCTTCCACCCGTTTCAGTCTGCATAACTTTTATCGTATCGATAGGTTCAAGATTTTCAAAAACTTCTCCACTATCATCAAGTGAAAAAATATAATCATGAAATTTCTGTGTAGTACATTGTTTACCCTTGGGTTCTGTTTCAAGACTTTCCCATAATTTTTCAATTTCATTTTTATCCATTGTAAATAGATAATTCAAAGACCAATAATTTTCATCAAAAGTTGGAATTTTATATTCCAATATTGGACTTGAAGCTCTAATATTACTTTGATAAACTTTTTCTTTTAGGAGAGTATTTGTTGCTACATTCCAAATTTGATATCCATTAATTTTTCTATTTCCGAAAACTGCATTAACAATTTTTTCTTCTATTTCATCATTTACAAATATTCCACAACCAGCCCAGTTTTGTTTACTTTCTTTTATATAAAGTTCTGCAAACTCTTTACTTAAAAAAATGTTCTTTTCTTCATCATATATTGCTTCACCATGTCCAATTGCACCTCTTAAAATAAAGCCATGTTTTATAGCTTCTTGCATAAGAGTAATACAACCCAATAAAAATTTATTTATATTTTGAATAGTATCTATTTCATAAGATATGAGTAAAATTGAATCTGAAAAAATTATTGATTTGTTAAAATTTGAAATAGTTGGTTCTCCATAAATTGTTTTAACATCACCAAAAATGTCTTGATTTGCTTTGTCTATAAAATGACTATATTCAAGATATAGAGTATCTAAATCTTTTTTTCTTAGATGCTCTTTGAAGCCTAAAATATCAAAAAATGCTAATAATCTATTTTGATATTTCATTTTACTTTCTCCGTCATCTCTTCATACATCTTAAAAAGATATTCAAGTCTTTCTTCATCGCTTTCAAAAGGTTTTTGGCGGTAGCATTTTTCTATGGCGATATCTAGTGCATGGTGGGCTTTTCGTAAGCCTTCTGGCATTTTATCTGGGTCGTAGAGCTGGGCTAGGGTTTTTTGGCTGTGTTTTTCTCTCTCATCCAAGATGCCAAATACAAGCTCGGTGATCTCATCTTTTTGTTTTTGTGAGATATTTGGGAATGGGAAGGTGTTGTAAACAAGTGTTGAAGAATATCTATATCGTGTTTCCAATTTTCCTGAAATAGTTTTCATCCATGCCATGTGCATTTTTGAAGAAATAATCCCAAATATAAAAATTTCTGGGTCGTAAATAGCAAAATTTGGGTCGATGATAACAGTATCTTTATCTAAAAATCCACAAGGTATATATTCTCTTCTTTCAGATGATACTGTTGGTAGAAATAGCACATTCTCTTTTGCCATTTTCATTTTTAGAAATTGATGTGGATAATCAGCGGGATTATTTTCACTTTCAACATCTCTTTTGAGTCTATATTCTCGAACACTGTCAATTCTTTTTTTAATTGGCGGTATTGAATTGGCTAGTTCTAAATCTTCATCATGTATCCATAAACACCATTTATCTATACCTCTTAAAAATTCAACTGCCCCAACAACTGGTTTAATTATTTTTTTTGCTTCTGGATATTGAGATAAAATCTCCTCTTTTTCATTATCATTCATCAAAAAATAGCCATCATCTAATGCACGATTTCCATTTGTAATAGGTTGTATTTTTGATATAGGTTTACTTTTTTTCTCTATAAAGATAGTATCACCGCTAACCAAATAGGCATTTATATTTTTCACTTGTTGTTTTAGATTATCAACATAAAGATATTTTGATTTATTTGATATATTTCTAAGCCCTATTATTGCTACTGTAACACCTGCATTATCTTTTGCATTATTTTGCCATTTAAAAGATTGATAAGCAAAGTCTATTTCAATATCTTTTTTGAAAATATGATGCCAAAATGTTACTACTTGCTCACCCTGACAAATTGAATTTGTACTTACAAAAGCTACTTTTCCATCTACATTTTTTATATATTCAGCACCTTTATAAAACCAAACTGCAATATAATCAAGTCTTTTATAGCCTTTGATTTTTTTAAGAACAAAATCCAAATCTTGACGATGATTTTCTTCTTGGTATCTCGCCCCCAAATACGGCGGATTTCCCAAAATATAGATCTCATCCCCATCATTTTTCGGACAAACTTCTTCCCAGTTTACCCTCGTAGCATTGCCATGTACGATATTTCCTCCATCATGAAGCGGCAAGCTTGGGCTGGTTCTGCCAAATGCTTTGTAAAATTCTAAGTTCATCTGGTGTTCTGCCAGCCAAAGGGAGAGCATTGCTACTTCATGGGCGAAGTCGTCTAGCTCTATGCCGTAAAATTGGGTGAGTTTTATCTCGCTGAACTGAAAGCTTCGCTCACGGCTAATAGCATCTATGCGTTGCATTATGCTCATCTCTAGCTCTCGTAGTTTTTTATACGCGATGATGAGGAAGTTTCCGCTGCCACAGGCAGGGTCAAAGATTTTGATTTTGGCTAATCTATTGAGAAGGTTTTGCAGTTTTGTTTTGCTCTCATAGCTTTTTTCAAACTCACTGTAGAGTTCATCTAAAAAAAGAGGTTCTATCACTTTCATGATATTTGGCACACTTGTATAGTGCATCCCCATACCGCCACGGTGTTCTGGAGTGACTACCGCTTGGATCATACTTCCAAATATATCTGGGTTTATCTGCGACCATTGAAGCTGTCCTACTTCAAGTAGAAGTGAGCGTGAACGGGTAGTGAACTTTGGTATCTTGTACTCATCTCTAAATAATCCACCATTTACATAAGGAAAAGCACTCAGATATGCTGGAGTATTGGCATCTCTTTTATTTTCTGGTGTGTTAAATATCTTAAAAAGTCGAGCGAGATAACTATCCACATCGCTTCCATCTATCTGTGTATGAGATGAGATAGACGATGTTACGGCATTGTCTGGGAATATGTTCGTATCTTCAGCGAAGTAACAAAACAAAAGCCTTGTAAGGAAAACATTGAGTGCATGAATTTCTTCTTTGGTTTTGAACTCATTGTTTTTTTGTAGCTCATCATAAAGCTTCGCCATTTTAAGCGATGCTTTGACATCGGCTGGATTTTCATCGGCAAATGTTGCTTTTTCCATCCCTGCAAGCGGGAGGAAAAAATCATAATGATTTGTAATGTTAAGCAGTTCGGTATCTAAGCTATCTTCTGTTTTTGTATCATATGCAAGAAGTGTTTCGTAGTCTGTCACGATGATAAATCTAGGTGAGTGTTTGAGTACATCTTTTGATGATTTAAGAGTATCTATCATGGCATGAAGTTCATCATCTGTTACTTTGAAATAAAGTTTTTTTCGTAGCACCAATTCACCGCTTGATTCAAGCCTATCGTGGTCACTTCCCAGTAGTCTTTTAATAGTTGATTTTGGAGTGCCATAAGCTAAAAGAAAATCAAAGATGAAACTATCTTCTGAAAAGTTTTTAAGTAGTTCTGTAATACTGTTTTCTATTTGTGTTATTGCCATATGTAACTACATCCATTATATTAACTTACTTATATTATATAGTATAAAAGATAAAGCATGGTTAATTTATATAAAAGTATTATTTAATTCCAGAGTGAGTAGTGAGGAGATGTGTTGTAAGGGCAAGAAAAAGCCCAAAAAATCTGGGCATACTTCTTCCCTCTCGTAGAAATAATCTTTCGATTAGATTGTAATTCCATCGTTTCGATTGGTCGTCGAAATGCCTCTTTGCCTTTTACACGCTCAGCAAGAGCATACTATTACAATAGTCGGTTGTGCTGTACTATCTGTTCCATGCCAAATATATAGAATTATTGGTTTAGGTCTTAGTATGAGAAGGTGATGTGAGCATAGTACCATCCACAGCGCCACTGTCTGCGTGTAGTCGATCCCCCGTATAGTTTCCCTGTGGGAGCCAGCCTCAACTGTATCAACTTCTACTCTTTGTTCAATATACCAGGTACATAGAATGCTTTTAACTATGATATTGCACATTCTAAATATATTTACTTCACCAGACGTTTGATAATACGCCTATCCATTAGAAACAGTTTAAAATAAAGAGTTGGAAATGAGCACCAAGTATTTCCTCTAAATTACTCAACGGGAAGTCAGAGTTGACTTCCTTTCTGTTGGGAGTGAAAACACTTGGTACCCCGTTGAATAATCTAACGGAGCAATCATAGTTAAAAAACAAGTTTTTGTTAATAAAGGGTTTTTCGTCTTTCTAATCAATTCTTTTCAAGCGAAATCTTTTCATATTTTTTCAATAGAATTCAAGATAAAAGAAAAAATGACTGTAATATTAAAGCAATAAATTAGAAATTAAAAAAAAGATTTATAAAAGAATAAGAGTTGTAGTAAAAATGTAGTAAAAAATCTATTTTTCATCAATCTTAAAAAAGTGTTAAAAAGTTGTTGAAAGTCCCTATTTATTGTTGATGGTGCGGATGAGAAGACTCGAACTTCCACGCCGCGAGGCACCAGATCCTAAGTCTGGCGTGTATACCAATTTCACCACATCCGCACACAACAATAAAAAATGGTACTCCCTACACGATTCGAACGTGTGACCTACGCCTTAGAAGGGCGTTGCTCTATCCAGCTGAGCTAAGGAAGCATATATAAGAAGGTGGTGCGCCCGACAGGAGTCGAACCTACAACCTACGGATCCGAAGTCCGTTGCTCTATCCAATTGAGCTACGGGCGCCAACCCGTTAAAAAATGGGGTGAATGATGGGGCTCGAACCCACGACCCTCGGAACCACAACCCGATGCTCTAACCAACTGAGCTACACTCACCATCAATCTTCATTTAAAAATGGTCGGGGCGAAAGGATTCGAA
>DLUF01000118.1 GCA_002742765.1 Sulfurospirillum sp. UBA12182
GGAGAAGATGTAACGCAAAATGTTAAAACTATCCGTTCGGTTCCTCTTGAAATCACATATGATAAAAGGATTGAGATTAGAGGTGAAGTTGTTATAAAACTTGCTGATTTTGAGGCAATCAATGAACAAAGATTAGCAGACAATGAGCAGCTTTTTGCTAACCCTAGAAATGCAGCAGCGGGAAGTTTAAGACAGCTTGATAGCTCCATTACCGCCAAAAGAAGATTGGTTTTTCAGCCTTGGGGCATAGGTGAAAACTCATTGGAACATAAGTTTTTGAGCCAAAAGATGGATTTTATCTACTCTTTAGGATTTCTAAAGCCTCCTTTGATGCAAAAATGTAACAACATAGAAGAGATAGAAAGCTTTTATCAAAAGATTTTAACGCTTCGAGATACAATCCCTATGATGATGGATGGAATGGTTGTTAAAGTAGATGAAGTAGATTTGCAAGAGGATTTAGGCTATACCGTCAAATACCCAAAATGGATGTGTGCTTATAAATTTCCAGCAGTGGAAAAGGTGACCAAGATAAAAGATGTCATCTTGCAAGTAGGGCGTACAGGTGTTATAACTCCTGTTGCTGTTGTAGAACCAGTTGATATAGACGGTGTTAAGGTTGAACGTGCAACTTTACATAATTTTGATGAAATCCAAAGAAAAGATATAAAAATAGGTGATGAAGTCATCATCATAAGAAGTGGCGATGTTATCCCTAAAATTACAAAAGTTTTAACTCAAAGAAGAGATGGTCAAGAAAAAGATATACAAAAGCCACTCATCTGTCCTACATGTAAAGAAGAGTTGTTAGATGAGGGAGCACTGCTAAAGTGCCAAAATCTTACATGTAACGATAGAGTCGTTAATTCTATCATTCATTTTGCTTCTAAAAAAGCTCTTAACATTGATGGTTTGGGGGATAAGATAGTTGAGCAACTTCATAAAGAAAAACTTGTTCAAAGTCTAAAAGATTTGTATACTTTAGAACTCGAAAGATTACTTGCTTTAGAGGGTTTTAAAGACAAAAAAGCTCAAAATCTACTTGATGCAATAGCCTCTACAAAAGGAGCAATGCTCGATAAGTTTATCTATGCTTTGGGGATTGAACATATTGGGGAAGTAGCTGCAAAAAAGATAGCGCAAAATTTTAAAAAAGAGTGGATAGAAAAGGGGAGTGATGATTTTATACTCTTAGAAGGATTTGGCTCAGAGATGGCGAAAAGCTTGGAAGAGTTTTTACATGTAAACAAAGAAAAAATCAAAGAACTCTATGAAATCATAATGCCAAATGAGTTAGAAGAAGAGGAGATTATCGAATCGATTTTTACTGGTAAAACAGTTGTTATAACAGGATCTATGAGTCAAAGTAGAGGAGAGATAAAAAAGCTTTTAGAGTCTCGTGGGGCTAAAGTTACGGGAAGTGTTTCTAAAAAAACAGACTTTGTGATCTATGGTGAAGATGCAGGAAGTAAGTACGATAAAGCAGTAGAACTTGGAGTAAAACTACTCTCCGAAGAGCAAATGAGAAAGGTTTTATAAGATGAGACTTGATAATTATCTTTTTGAAAAGAATATTGCTCAAAGTCGTAACAAAGCAAGCGAGATGATAAAAAATCGTGAAGTTTTTGTCGATGAAAAACTCATAACAAAGCCTTCTTTTGAAGTAGATGAAACAAATGCGATTCGTTTAAGTCCAAATAAAACTTATGTAAGTAGAGCAGGATATAAACTAGAGGGTTTTTTGAAAGAGAGCTTTTTGAAGATAGAGGGCTTGACTTGTTTAGATATAGGGAGTAGTACAGGTGGATTTGTCGAAGTTTTATTGGGTTTAAATGCTAAAAAAGTTGTTGGTGTTGATGTAGGCAAAGAACAGTTGCATCCTAGTTTGAGAGATATAAAAAATTTAGAACTTTTTGAACAGATGGATATAAGAAAATTTTATCCATCTGAAACTTTTGAATTAGTTACTTGTGATGTCTCATTTATAGCGATTGAGCATATCTTAGAAGATGTCAATAGATTAGCCAATGAGTATATAATCATTCTTTTTAAACCTCAATTTGAAGTTGGAAAAGATATAAAAAGAACAAAAACAGGTGTAGTGAAAGATCAAAAAGCAATCCAAAGAGCGATAAACGAGTTTGAAGCAAAAGCTTTTTCTTTGGGTTGGGAATTGTTAGAAAAAAGAGATTCTATCTTAAGTGGAAAAGAGGGCAATGTTGAAACATTTTTCTGTTTTAAAAAAAGATAAAGTCGATACCATTGCTATCGGTAGTTTTGATGGCATCCATTTAGGGCATAAACAGCTGATAAATAGGCTAGGGGAGAATGGTGCTCTTTTTGTGATAGATAAAGACCAAGCAAACCTTACACCTGGTATCAAAAGAAGTGAATACTCTAAACACCCTTGCATGTTTTATCATTTTTTAAAAATCAAAGATTTGAGTGGTGAAGAGTTTATAGCCCTTTTAAAAAAAGAGTTTGTCAATCTTAAAAAGATTATCGTTGGGTATGATTTTATGTTTGGGAACAAAAGATCATGCCAAGCAAGTGATTTGAAAAATCTTTTTGATGGAGAAGTCCAAATCGTAGAAGAGTATTTTCATAAAGGTATCTCTGTTCACTCTTCTGTCATTAGAAAGTTATTACAAGAGGGTAGGGTTGATGAAGCTAACAGCTTTTTAGGAAGAGAGTTTGCTATCGAAGGAGAGGTTATAAGCGGACAAGGACTTGGAAAAGAGGAGCTTTATCCAACACTTAACCTCAAAGTAAGAGAGTATATATTGCCAAAAGATGGAGTATATGCAACGAGAACTAAAATTGATAAAAAGATTTATAACTCAGTCTCTTTTATAGGAAATCGTATAAGTACAGATGGTGAGTTTTCGATAGAAACACATATCTTAGATGAGAGTATCTTAGCCCCGAAACACTTGGAAGTTTTTTTTGTAAAAAGACTGAGAGATAATCAAAAATTTGATTCTTTAAGTGAGTTAAAAAAACAGATAAACCAAGATATAAATGAGGCAAGGGAGAGTTTAAGAGTTTGTAAACCCTACGCCTTGGAGTTTTTATAATTGTACATGTTTGTATCGGCTTTTTCGATGATGTCTTTGATATTTTCACCCTTAGAAAAGCTACTTAAGCCGTAAGAAAAGCTTATTGTAAAGACTGAATCTCCAGATTTAAGTCCAGTTGATTTAAGGTTTTTTAAAATCGTTAAAAGCTTTTCTTCGATTTGCCCAAGTGTTTTGAGGTTAGAAAGAACTAAAAATTCATCTCCTGCATAACGAGTTATAAAGCAATCTTGTAATCTTTTTAAAGTTTGAGCTAAAAGTTTTAAAACTTTATCTCCTATAAGATGTCCATGCACATCATTTATCTCTTTGAAATCGTCAATATCTATAAAAGCAAGAACCCCATCTTCTTTAAATTTTTCATCTTCCAAAAAGGAGTTAAAAAGCCATCTTCTGTTGTAAACTGTGGTCAAATCATCAGTGAGAAGTTCTTCTTGTAGTTTGTTGATTTTTTCTTCTAGTTTTTGCATGTTTTCTTGGATGTTCTCTAAGTTTTTAGTATCTTTTTTTTCTATAGCTACCTTTGCTTTTTGGACACTATCTTTGAGAATGTCTGCTGAATGCTTTGTTTGATTTTCGATTTTTTGTATCTTTTTTAGCGCATAGATAAGAGCTTCTTCTTTGTCATCTAAATCTATTTTTATATTTTTCAGTTTTGCTTTTGTATAAAATACATCTTTATAAATTTCAGGTAAAACAATCTCTAATGTTTGAACTTCTTTGAGTGTTTCACTTGTTAACTCTTCTAAATCTCTTCTCATAAAAACATCCCCTCTACACTTATTGAGTTATTTTAGCATACTTCTAACAAATATTTTCTCAATAAAAAACTAAATTTTATTTTATTAAGAAAAATTCAACTTACGCTACGAAAGGATATTTTGTTATAATGCACAAAAAATTAGGCAGGTGATTGTATGGATAAAGTCTTTAGCCAACCCATAAAAAAACAGTTTGAATTTGATGAAAATGTAGCTTCTGTTTTTGATGATATGCTTGATCGTTCAATCCCTTTTTATAAAGAAGTTTTACAATTGGTCTGTGACTTGGTTATTTTAAATACTAAAAAAGACTCTAAGATTATAGATTTAGGGTGTTCTACGGCAAATACTCTTTTACAGCTTTTTAAAAAAGAGCAAGATAGAGTTCTTGTAGGTGTTGATAATTCAGCTGCAATGTTAGAAAATGCACGTAAAAAAATCCAAGCTTATGGTGCGAAGATAGAGCTGATTGAATCTGATATAACGACAGTTTCGATGCAAAACTGTGATGCTGTTATAGCCAATTATATGTTACAGTTTATAAGACCTTTAGTTCGTAATGAGTTTGTTAAAAAGATATATGATTCTTTAAATGACAAGGGAATTTTTGTTTTAAGTGAAAAGATTATTTTTGAAGATAAGGCTTTAAATAAACAGATGATAGATTTGTATTATGATTTTAAACGTTCTCGTGGTTATAGCGATTTTGAGATTGCACAAAAAAGAGAAGCGTTAGAAAATGTTTTAGTCCCTTATACAAAAGAAGAAAATATAAAAATGCTTAAAAGTGCTGGTTTTACAGAGATACAAAGCGTATTTCAATTTGGTAACTTCATAACTTTTATCGCAAAAAAGAGTTAGGAGTTTTTTATGGAGAACAGTTTTTCTATCATCTCAACTATGCTTTTGCTACTTTTTGTTCTAGACCCTTTTGGTAATATTCCGCTTTTGTTGAGTATACTAAAAAATGCAACACCAAAACAAAGATATAAAATTATCATTAGAGAGAGTATTATAGGTCTTATGATTTTAATGGTTTTTTTCTTCTTTGGCGAAAAGTTTTTAAATATTTTTCATCTTCAAACAGAATCCATCACTATCGCAGGTGGTATCATTTTCTTTATTATCTCATTAAAGATGATTTTTCCTAATGCTCATGGTGATTCTATATTTGCAACAAAAGAAGAAGACCCACTTGTAGTGCCTATCGCTATGCCTCTTATCGCTGGGCCTGGAGCTTTAGCAACGATTTTAGTTCTAGTGCAGACAAATCAACAACATCTTCCTTCTTTGTTTGTTTCACTTTTTTTAGCCTGGCTAATTTCAGGTGGTATTTTAGTGTTTTCACCTCTTTTATATAAAGTCCTTAAAAATAAAGGTTTAACAGCCTTAGAGAGATTAATGGGGATGTTATTACTTATTATGGCTGTTCAAATGTTTATCGATGGTATAAAAGGATTGGTAAACACTTACATGTAAAAAGATTTACATGTAAGCTATTTGAAAAGTTTTGGATGTGATTTTTTTAAGTTTTCGATAACTTTGATGACTTCTTCAAAACCCATTTCTCCATCTTCATCACCAAAAGTATCATCAATACCTTGTAGATAAGCATCTACGGCATCTGGAAGTTTTTCTTTTTTAACTCCAGCAAAATAAAGAGCAGCACCTAACATATCGGCAAGTTGCATAGCAATCTCTTCGATTTCGATTTCAGCTTCTTCCAAAGCTCCTTTTAAATCATTACTTTCCATTTTTTAGCTCCTTTGAGAGGATTATATCGTTAATTTGTTTCTTTATATCATTATATATAAAACCGTCTTTGAAACTGTTGAGTAAGCCACCACTAGCATTGGGATGACCTCCACCATTTCCAAGTTTTGCAGCCATTTTACTTACATCTACTTTGCCATTTGCTCTTATGCTAATAGTTTTTCTTGAAGTGACATCCATAAAAAAGTGGAAATCACTATTTTCTTTAAGAAAATCATTCCCAATAATAGAAACATTTCCTATATTGTATGTTAAGATGCCTTTATGCCCTTCATATTCAATCGCCATAGCTTGTTTATTTTTACTAAGAAGAGCTACATTGTATTTTGAAACAAGATTACTGAGTGTGTCATCTTGCTCGTCTAATTTAAAAAACTCTTTTTTTAGAAGGTGGATTTGCTCATCAAGGACGATATGTGGGTTTAAAGAGGTAAAAAAAGGCTGAATTTTTTCTAAAAGAGCAAACATGTAAAAAGAGTTTTCTTCTGGAAACATAATCCTATTTATCTCTTTTGCATTGCTTATAAGTCCTAAACAAACCTTTCCAAGTTCAAAATCACTATCATCTTCTAACCAAATATCCACAGCATTAATGACTTTTACAAGTTTTGCTAATGCCTTATTTCCTCCCATAAATGAAGAGAAAAAATCATATGTTATTTGTGTAGCACTTCTTGTGTGATCTAAATAGTACCAACCAAACTCTTCATCACAATCTTGTCCACTTTTGTGATGGTCTAACAAAATAAGCTTTATCTCTCTTTCATGAACTCGAATTTTTCCTTCTAACTCTTTTGCTTGTTCAACCGTAAGGTTCAAGTCAGTAATTAAAATCAGATTGTTTTGTTTGTCTTCTTTTTCTATGTCTTCTAAAATCTCATTAAATCGTTCATTAATCTCTTTTCCATAATTGGAGTTATAGTAATTAACACTTTCAAAATAATTTTTGACAACCATTTGACAGCCATAACCATCTAAGTCGGTATGGGATAAATGGTAAATTTTATAATTCATTGCATCTCTTTCTTTATAAATTTTCTATCTCTATCGTTCCTAAAACTTCAAAACTAGCACTTGAATCAACTTCCGCATGGCTCAGTACGATGACTTCTAATCCGAATTTTTCGAAGATATCATTAAGTGATTTTCGCAACAATGGATCTACGATAAGAACAACAGGAGCTATTCCCCTTTGGAGGATTTTTGTTGCCTCATCACTTACTCCTTGTACAAGAGTATTGATTTGTCCTATGTTTAAGAGAAGTTCTCTTCTATTTTCTTTATTTTGTAAAGAGTCTAAAAGCCTCTGTTCTGTATTTGCATTAAAAGTTAAAAGTTTTAAAACACCATCTTCATCTTGATACAATCTTGTGATAGCACGTGCAAGTTTTGAACGAACTTGTTCTACTATGATATCAACATTTTTTGTAATTTCAGCTATATCACTTATCGTCTCCAAGATAGTGAGCAAGTCTTTAATCGGTATTTTTTCATGTAAAAGAGCTTTGAGAACTTTTTGGATAAGTCCTACACTAGCTACTTTCAAACAGTCATCTACGATAACAGGGAAACTCTCTTTGAGTTTATCGATAAGGCTTTGGACTTCTTGTCTTGTGAGAAGCTCTTCTGAGTATTTTTTGATAAGTTCGCTCATATGTGTAGAGATAACCGTTGCAGGATCAACTGCTGTATACCCTTTGATAATGGCATCTTCTTTAATTTTTGGGTCAATCCAAAGTGCATCAAGCCCAAAAGCTGGCTCTTTAGTAGGGATTCCCTCTACGCTATCTGTAACCAAGCCACTATCCATCGCCAAAAATTTATCGGGATAGATTTCTCCGTGACCTATGTCGATTCCTTTGAGTAAAAGCTGGTATTGATTTGGTTTTAAGTGCAGATTATCACGGATTCGCACTTGTGGTATCAGATATCCAAAATCAGTAGCAATTTTTCTTCGCATACTTTTAATTCTCTCAAGTAAATCTCCACCTTGTGCGGGGTCTGCTAATTTGATAAGCTGATATCCCAAGTCTAATTCTAAAATCTCTAATTTTAATATATCATTGAGTGCTTTTTCTTCCTCTTTCTTTTCCTCTTCAGGTGATTTTCTAGGAGGTTTTGGCTTTTCTTGTGCTTCAAGTCCTTTTCTGCCAGTTTGTGTTTGAGGTTGTTTATTTTGTGCTGCGTTATTTGCAAAAAATTGTTCTAAAGAAAAAGTACCATCTTGGGTTTTCTTTACTAAATAGCCCAAACCTAGAAAAATACTACCTACAAAACCTAAAGAGATAGTTGGTAGACCAGGTACAAGGGCAAACATCATCAAAATAAAACCAACAATAAGAAGTGTTTTTGACTCACTAAAGAGTTGGTCGATAGCGCCTTCTGTAAAGCCTTTGTTATTTTCCCCATCTTTACTAGCTCTCGTGATAATGATACCAGTTGCTGTTGAAGCGATGAGAGCAGGAAGTTGTGATACTAAACCATCACCAATTGTTAATATAGTGTAGGTTTGCGCACTTACGGCGATATCTAAGTCGTATTGGAAAGCTCCGATGAGAAAGCCACCGATAATGT
>DLUF01000083.1 GCA_002742765.1 Sulfurospirillum sp. UBA12182
CTCTTCCGATCTCTATAAAAGCTTTACAAAACTGGTTTGAAAAAGCAAAATTTAGCTCTTTTGAAGTTTTAGAGATAAAACAAACTGATCTTAATGAACAAAGAAAAACAGAGTGGATTCTTGGTGAGAGTTTAGAAGACTTTTTAGACAAAGACAATCCTCTTATAACTGTTGAAGGCTACCCTGCACCTAAGAGAGTCTATGTTAAAGCAAAAAAATAGATTGCCGATATATGATTAGTTTTACGGATGAAATAAAAAGCAAGGATGCTATATGGCTGCTGAAGCAAAGCAAAGAGCGAAAGATTTGATTAACCAAACTGAAGCTATCAATGAAGACTATGAAGAGAACTTTAACGTAGAGTTTAAAGAGAATGAAGAAGAGACAGAACTCCATGAGATAGACGCTCATAAAGAAGATTTAAGAACTCATACAAAAATTAAAAAAAAGCTTTGTGGAACTATCATCTCTTTTGAGCAAGGTTACGCAAAGACAACACTTCAAACAACAAATGACATGATAATCGATGAATACGGCTTAATTCACAGTGGCTTTATCTTTTCTGCAGCCGATTATGCGGCAGCAGTTGCTGTTAATGAAGATAACGTAGTTATCATAGGAGGAAGAAGCAAGTTTTTAGCTCCTGCAAAACTCAATGATCTTATCGAATTTGAAGCTCATGCAAAATTTGAAGATAGTCGTAAAAGAGAGATAAAAGTTGATGGTTACATCAACGATATTAGAATTTTTGAGGGGGTTTTTCAAGCTGTTATACTTGAAAACCACATTTTAAAAACAAAAATCAAACAGTTAACTAAGAACGAACATTAAATATAGTTTAACCAACTAGGCAGTACTTTTTGTTCTGTCTTTACATTTGTTTTATCTCCATGACCTGGATATACATCCCAATTTTGTTCAACAAGTAAAAACTTCTTAATACTTTTTTTCATCTTTTGTGCATCAGAATATGGAAAATCTACCCTTCCAATCGATCCTTTAAAGATAAAATCTCCACTAAACAGCGTATTTTTTATTAAAATAGCACTACAACCTGGGGTATGACCTGGGAAATGCAAAAACTGAAACTCAAAGCCATCTATATTGATAACTTTTTCATCTTGAACTTTAAAATCAGGAACTGAGGGTGGTGTTCCATGACCAAAAGGGTCATTTTCTAACATAAAAGCATCATCAATAGGAACATAAATAGGAATTTTTAATTTCTCTTTTAAAGCTTGGTTCGACCATACGTGATCAAAGTGACCATGTGTATTGAGGATAGCTATGGGATTTTTAACATTTTTTAGTACCCACTCACTCGCTCCTACACCTGGGTCTATAATCACCTCTTTTCCATCTACTTCAACGATATAGCAGTTAGTTTGAAACATCCCCATCGGTTTAAATTTTATCTTCATTTCATATCTCTTTTTTATTCTTTTTTGAGATACTAACAGATAAGAGTTAAAACTTAAATTAATCAATTAAATCTAAAAGAAATAATTAAATATTTCTTCAGTATAATGTAACAAATTTATCTTAGATGGAAAGAAATTTGAAAAAATACGAGCTTATCGAAACTTATTTGATTAAGTTTTTGCAAGATGAAGTCTATAAAACAGGCTTAAAAAATGCAATCATAGGACTTAGTGGAGGGATTGATTCTGCTGTGGTTGCCATCTTGGCTCAAAAAGCCTTTCAAGAAAACTTTCAAGCTATTATGCTCCCCTCTTACACCTCTTCTTCTAGTAGTTTTGAACACGCCAAAGAGTTATGTGAAAAATTTCACATTAAAAATCAAAAAGTCTACATAGGTGATTTAGTGCAAAGTTACTTTAAAGATAAAGAGGCAAACAATCTTAGAATCGGCAACTTTAGTGCAAGAATGAGAATGAGTGTTTTATACGATTTATCAGCAAAATATTCAGCCCTTGTTCTTGGAACAAGCAACAAAAGTGAACTTCTTCTTGGCTATGGTACGATGTTTGGAGATTTAGCTAGTGCGATAAATCCCATAGGAGACCTATATAAAAGTGAAATTTTTGAATTTGCTGCGCACCTAGGTGTTCCACAAAGCATCATCAACAAACCTCCAAGTGCTGATCTATGGGAAGGACAAAGTGATGAGGAAGATCTTGGCTTTAGTTATGCCACTTTAGATAAGGCTCTTTTTGCTTTTGTCGATGAGAGGTTGAGTAAGGAAGAGATGCTACAAAGAGGTTTTGAGAAAGAACTCATTGAACTTATAACAAAAAAAATTTATCAAAATCAGTTTAAAAGAAAATTACCTATCATAGCAAAGTTAAGCCATAGAACTATTGGTCATGATTTTCTTTATCCACGTGATATAAAGATGTAACCTAAGGAGTGATAATGAAAGAGATTCCGTTTTACAAACCGTCTATCGGAGAGTTAGAAAAAAAACTCATCAATGAAGTTTTAAACTTAGAAGATGTTTCTAAAGTTGATGAGCTTGAAACAAAGTTTTCTAAATATGTTGGTGCAAAATACTCAACAGCAACTTGTAACGGAACAGCAGCTATGCACTTAGCGATGTGTGCACTTGATCTCAAAAGAGGCGATAAAATAATCTGTTCGGTAAACTCTTTCCCTTCTGTTGCAGAAGTAGTAAGACACTTTGATGCAGAGCCCATTTTTGTAGATATCGACAAAGATGACTTTAACATGGACATTGATGCTTTAGAAGTAGTTTTAAAGAAGAGTCATCACAAAAAATTAAAAGGTATTTTTGTATCTCATGTTGCTGGGCAAAGTGCCAAACTAGATGAAATCCATGCACTTGCAAAGCTATATGACATCAAAGTCATAGAAGATGCAACACAAGCTATGGGAGGTACATACAAGGGTAAGAAAATAGGCTCTACTGGCTCAGACATCACTTGTTTTCGATTCTCCCCTCAGATGAAAAACTCCATTGCTAGTGGTGGTATCA
The DNA here is from genome assembly GCA_002742765.1 of Sulfurospirillum sp. UBA12182. GTDB lineage: Bacteria > Campylobacterota > Campylobacteria > Campylobacterales > Sulfurospirillaceae > UBA6810. Next base: position 2,957 of record DLUF01000083.1, read on the forward strand.
TGGTTACAGACAACGAAGAGCTTAAAGACAGAGCTAGGCTTTTGAGAAATCATGCCATAGTAAGTGAAGGCTGGGACAAATACGGTAACTTAGGTTATGTTTATGATGTCGTAGATATCGGTTTAAAATATGATTTGAACGAACTTAATGCTGCTTTTGCTATCGCTCAACTCAACAAAAATGAACAGTTTATAGAAAGAAGACTGAAAATAGCGGAGATTTATAATAAAGAATTGGCAAACTGCCCACATGTTTCAATTCCTGTTAAAAAATCTGAACACATTTACAACCAATACATTATCAAAGTAGATAAAAACAGAGATGGTTTTGCAAAAGAACTTTTAGAAAACGGTATCTACACTGCTTTACATTTCATTCCTTTACATCTTCTTAGCTACTATAAAAACAAATACTCTCTAAGAGTCAATGATTTTCCAAATGCTTTAGGAAATTATCAGCAAATCTTATCACTTCCAATTTATTGTGGGCTAGATGATAAAGAGGTGCATTATATCTGTGATAAAATCAAAGAGATTGCTTCACATCGTGTTTAACAAACTGATTTTATGGGTAGAGAGATATCTTTTCTACCCCTCCTCCTTTTTTGAGTATCTCTTAGCTTTTGCTCTTTTACCTCTCTCTTTTTTGTACTGCGTAGTTGTCATATCAAAAAGAATTTTTGCAAAAGCAAAAAAACCTCCTATCCCAGTAATTAGCATTGGTAATCTTACCATTGGAGGAAGTGGAAAAACACCTTTTCTCATAGCACTAGCACAAGAGTTTGAAGATATCGCCATCGTGCTTAGAGGGTATAAAAGAGAATCAAAAGGAACGATTCTCATCTCTCAATCTGGCACTATTTTATGCGATATTAAAACAAGTGGTGATGAAGCGATGCTATATGCAAAAATGTTACCAAAAGCTTGTGTAATAGTGAGTGAAGATAGGTTAAAAGGGATAAATCTTGCTTCACAAATAGGTGCTAAAGTCGTCTTTTTAGATGATGGCTTTTCAAAAGCAAGTATAGAAAAATTTGATATTTTACTACAAGCTAAACCTAGTCCAAAACTTCCTTTTTGCTTACCAAGTGGAGCATACAGAGAACCTCCTTTTTTTAAAAAATATGCTAATTTAGTTCTCGAAGAAGAAAAGGATTTTTTTAGAGAAGTAGCCATAGAAAATCCTACACCTCACATGCTCTTAGTCACTGCTATATCAAAACCTCAAAGATTAGAAGCTTATCTTCCAAAAAACATCGTAGGAAAACAGTATTTTCCTGATCACTTCTCTTTTAAAAAAGAAGAACTTCAAGAGCTTATGCAAAGACATAATGCAAGCTCTATCCTCACAACAACAAAAGATGCAGTAAAGATGGAAAATTTTGGCTTAAATCTCTCTTTATTATCTTTACATGTAAAGATAAACCAAAACGTAAAAGATGAAATAAACACATTTTTATCAAATTTTAGATAAAATAGTCTCTTTTTATAGCCATATCTTCGCAAACAGTTTGAGCAAAGCTCAGATTAAAGGAAAAACAATGCAAGAAAAGATTTTACAAGCAAAGATACTTTTAGATGCTCTCCCTTATATCAAGCATTTTAGAAAGAAAACTATCGTTATCAAGTACGGGGGCGCTGCACAAATCAATCCTGAACTCAAAGAAAAATTTGCACAAGATATTATCTTACTCTACCTTGTAGGTATGAAACCTGTTATCGTTCATGGTGGTGGCAAAAAAATTAACTCTCTTTTAGATAAGCTAGAGGTCAAAAGCGAATTTATAGATGGTCTTAGAGTTACAAGCGATGAAGTGATGGAAGTAGTTGAAATGGTTCTTAGTGGTAGTATCAACAAAGAGATTACAACTCTACTCAATCATCATGGAGGTAAAGCTATTGGTATCACTGGAAAAGATGCAAATTTTTTGAGAGCAAAACCAGTAGATGGCGGTAAATATGGGCGTGTTGGAAAAATCACCGAAATTGATAAAAAAGTAATTATAAATATCATTAAAGAAGGCTTCATTCCAGTTATCGCTCCAATTGCAGCTGGAGATGATATCAATCATCCTGGATATAATATCAATGCAGACCTTGCGGCAAGTAAAATCGCAGCTTCACTCAAAGCAGAAAAAGTTGTCTTTTTAACTGATACAAGAGGTGTTTTAGATAAAGAAGGAAATCTCATCTCTAAACTAGATAGAAAAAAAATTGATACTCTTAAAGCTGATGGTACTATCAGTGGGGGTATGATCCCAAAAGTAGATGCTTGCTTAGAAGCAGTTGAAGGTGGAGTACAAAGAGCTCATATTGTAGATGGAAGAATTGAACACTCGATACTATTGGAACTATTTACTAAAGATGGTATCGGTACTGTTATCGATAAATAAGGAAAAAAATGTTTATAGAAACAAGAGGAAA
>DLUF01000066.1 GCA_002742765.1 Sulfurospirillum sp. UBA12182
TTTTGAAGTTGTCTATCTAAAACTTTTCTATCCGTAATAACAATCACACTATTAAAAATGATTTTATCATCGCTGTCATGTAAAGAAGAGAGCCTGTAAGCACACCAAGCAATTGAGTTACTTTTACCACTTCCCGCACTGTGCTGAATTAAGTAGTTTTGTCCTACTCCTTTTTCTTTTACATCTTTTACTATCTCTCTTACGACATCTAGCTGATGATATCTAGGGAATATCATGTTCTCTTTAGTATATTTTTTACCACCTGATACAATCTCATCTTTTTGTAGATGTATAAATCTTCCGATAATTTCAAGCCAACTATCTTTTTGTAAAACTTTTTCCCACAAATATGCTGTTTTGTATCCATTTTCATTTATTGGATTTCCTGCACCGTTATCATTTCCTAGGTTGAACGGCAGAAATCTTGTCTTTGTTCCATCTAGTTTTGTTGTTAGATACACTTCATCGCTATCAACTGCAAAATGAACCAATGCTCTTTTTTTAAATGAAAATATTAACTCTTTAGCATCTCTATCATTCATATATTGCCATTTTGCATTTTTGACATTTTGACCAGTGAACTGATTTTTCAACTCCATCGTAGCAACAGGCAAACCATTAATTGAGAGTACCAAGTCAAGTGAATTTTCATTTTTAAGGCTATATCTTACTTGCCTTGTAACAGTTAAAATATTTTTATTGTAAAGCTCAAGTAATTCTTCATTTTTTTCATTTTCAGGTTTAAAATAGCAAAGTTTAAATCGTACTCCATAATCAACTATACCATTTCTTAAAACATCAAGCATACCCCTTAAATCTAACTCTTTATAAAGCCTTGCTGTTAGTTTGTTTTTTATCTCTTCACCATGATATTTTTCAAGTTTTTCCCATGAGCTTTTTTGTGTATTTTGTAAAAACTCCAAAACCTTTTCTTTATCAAATGCTAAATCTTTATTAAAGGTTTGATTATCCCCTTCAACATATCCACCATTTTCACAAAGTGAAGAAATTATTGCACTTTCAAATGCATTTTCATTTAATATATTTGACATTATTCACCTACCTCACAATTTGCTTTAAAGTCCTTATAAGCCTTATCTCTAAAAATTAATTTTAATCTCTCTTTTTCTCTATCTGCTAAATCTTTCAAATAACCATCTTCATCATAACAAGTTGTAATAAATTCAAATTCTTTTAAAGTTGAAAAATCATCTAGTTTTATTTTTGTTAATATTTCATTATCGATGACTTCAAGAGTATTTGGGTCAAAATATCTCTCTTTGGGTTTATTGTGTTCCTCGAATTTTCTTCCTTGAAAATGAGGTTTATTTTGCCAATAAATTCCAAATAACTCAGAAGTACCTGAACGATAAATTTTGACAATTTGAGTAGATCCACCAATCTCTCTAATTGATGGGTCTTGAGAAATATCAATTAAAACTCGAAGTGGCTCCATATCAACATTTGCACCAACTTCTTTTTTTTCTCGTTCTTCTTTTAATTTTTGAGCTGCAATATCTTTTTTATCATTCGGATCAACAATAAATGCACATAAGCCATCTAATGAACATTTCTCTTGTTCTGTAGGAAGATATGCTTCTGTACTTTCATTGTAGCTAACTTCCCAAATTCTAAATCTATTTTCTCTCCAGCACCATCCACAAAATAAAAATCTCACTTCAGCTCTTAGCTTGTGTATATTTTCACTTGGTATCTCATTGATGCTATTTTTTATCAAAACAGTAAAAAGCTCACTTATGTATTCTACAACTTCGATAAGAGGTGTGTAGTTATTTTTAAGTCTATTGTCAAGTTTTATAGAGCTAATAAGATTTAGTATCAGTGTATATGCTTTACCAGTAACTCCAACAAATGCAATCACACAATCGGTTCTTGGCAATTCAAAAAGTTTTATACCATTTTCCCAACTCTCACCATTACCAGTAAATATAGAATCTGTAGCGACGATTAGCTCTTCATCTCCATCATTTTTTTGTCTAACCCAAGCCATACACATACTCATAATCTGGCTCCTAATCGTTTATTAATCTCTTCTTTAAGAATTTTTTTATCAAAATCACCAAAATCTGGTAATGCTTTATCGCTTAATGCCATAAGTCTTTTATATTTATTTCCTTTTGCAAACTTTGACAATTCATCAAAAATTGAAATGTTATAGAATTCGGCTTGTGGTGCTTCATAACGATAATACATCATAGACATCGTTGATTCTGTTAGTTTATTATGGTTGTTTATAGCATATATGTTGACAAATTTTTTATTGTCATTTGATAATGCAATATCAACTGGATATAAACTTTCACTATCGTATGCTTCTATTCCTTGAGAATAAAATTTGTATTTAACATCAAAATTATTTTTAATATATTCTTTTATAATTTCTAAAAACTCTTTGATAACTATCTCTTTTTTCAAAAATATTAAATCTTGTAGCTTTATAAGTGCAGTGATATAATCCAAAACATCTTCTTGCCAATAATTAGAACTCAAGTCAATTTTTTTAATATATTTAAACTCATTCTCATCAACACCATAAGTTTTTAAAATATTCATAGCTATATCAAGAGCATTTGATGTAGGATCATAAAAATTTTTATCAAAAAATCTATAAGTCAAAAGTTCATCATTTAGAACTAATGTTTTACTATCTTCAAGTTTTGCTACAAATGAAATAGGGTCACTATCTAATCCACCAAAAGGTGTAGTGATTTTTGCTTTAAATCTATCCCTTGGACTGATTCTGATTCTATACTTATTACAAAATTCATCAAAAATATTATTAATTTCCATCATGAGAATAAACTCCTTTGACAATCAAGCTTATAATCCAAACATATTGTTTTGCAAAATAATGTAACAAAGCATTTAAAATCTAAATTAATTAGTTTTTCTTCGCTTATATTTAGTACAAAAGCATCATATTTAAAGCCATCTTTTAAACAATCTTCACAGTACAAGTGTAGATGTAGCTCGTTTGCAACTCTTTCTTTAAAAATCTCTTTTTTGCAATTTCTTCTATGTGCTTCATGAAAATCAAGTCGACAAATTCTAATATTATTTTTCATTAAAATAGCACTATATTCTGGAAATTCATCATCGTTGTTATGTTGCAATATTACTTTATAGTCACCATCAATATCTAGCTTTAAAGTATAAAACTGTGGATTATTTGGTTTTAGCTTCATTCTTCTATCGATGTCACTATCTTCCAATCTTCCACAGTTGTATGTTTTTGGTTCTTTAAGAATTTGTAAAATTTCTTCTTTTGTATAAATATTTTCAATGAGTTTCATTCCATCCCCTCACATCTATTTTTCCCGTAATAACTTCATAAATAAGTGTTTCTTTATACTCTTTTAAAAGTTCGATTTCATCTTTTATAATTTGTACTGTTTCATTTGTTTCAGCTATTTTTTTATCCAAATATTCAACTATTTGTTCTTGTTCTTCAATCAAAGGACATGGTATTCGTAAAGATTTGATAATTTCTTGACTTATATTTGGCTGTCCACCACCATAACCTAAATCTATAATATATTTTTTATTTGCAATAAACCAATAATATATATATCTTAAAGTAAAATAATCACTTTCAGCTAAAACACAACAAGCTTGATTAACACAAGCATCAAAGGTAGTTATACCTATTTTTCCTATAGTTGCACCATACATTGCTATTACCAATGAATATTTTGGATAAATTTTTAATGCACTATTATCTTCAACGGCAAATGTTGAAACAGTTTTATTTACATCGAGAAGATAATCATTATTTAAATCACCTGTATTAATCCAAGGTATAGTTCCATTTGTATAATAAGCACTATTTGATGTTAATGGTGTCGTTCCACTTCCAATAGTATTAAAGCTATGGCTTATTTTTCTTAAGCTCCATTGTTCAGGTATTTCACCTATCCACTTAACTTTACTATCTTTTATAGAAACATTAGGATTTAACCCTTTTGTTACTGCATTTGAAATCGTTAGCTCTTTTTCTTGCTCCAAAAGAGAGATGAGATTTACTTTGTCGGCTATAAGTTCTTCTATCTCAGTAGTTTTTTTATCAAGATAGTTTGCGATTAGTTTTTGCTCATCAATATCAGGATAAGCAAAAATAAAATCTTCAAAGACATTTTGATAAAGATGAAGTATAGTAGAACCTCTTGAAGTGAAATCAAAAAACTTTTTAAATTCAAAAGAATTCAAAATCCAATACATAAAAGGTGTTATATAAACTCCATTTAAAGGTCTTGTAACAAATATTCCACTATTTAAACATGCTGGTTTATCTAAATTTTTTACAAGTGCTGTTTTACCAATAGTTCCGTCTTTTGTTATGAGTAAATCATTCTCTTTTAACTGAATAAAAGGGTCAACTTCATATCTTTCTTGATCAATGTAATAACATTTCTCCCAGTCAACAAACCCATCTTTAAAATCTGTTCCTGTCACAAGATACGAATAACCATCTATTAAAAATTCACTAGATGTTAATCCATTCCATCCAACACGACCTTTAACATAAGTAGAATATTTTATTTTAATTGTTTGCCAATGTTCAGGTATCTCACCTATCCATTCAACATTTGAAGATTTGTATCGCTCGTATCTTTTCACGATATTACCTCTTTGAGTTTACCCATTGTTTTTTCTTCAAGTTTTAAAATATCTGCTTTGACCTCTTCTAAGGTTCGAAGGGTTTTAAATGTATAAAACTCTTTGCTGAAGTTTATTTCATAACCTATCTTTGTTTTGCTCTCATCTATCCAAGCATCACTTACATAAGGTAATACTTCCTCTTTGAAATACTCATTGATATCTTTTAAAAGAGGGATATTTTCAGAGTCTCTAAGAGAACCGTCAGCTTTTGGATTACCATTTCTATCTGTAATTATTTCACCATTTTCATCTCTTTGTGGTCGCTCAACTGTAACTTTGTAATACCCAAAATACTCATTTGGCAAAATCTTACAAAACTCATTTTCTTTAAAATCACCATAAAGATTTGCTATATGAACTATTTGCTCTGGAGTAATAGTTTTTCTTTTATTACCAAGACTTCTATCCATTTTTTTCCAAAATGGTGTCTCTTTTATGTCTTTATCATCAACAGAACCAGAAGCATTTATAAGCTGGATTTTCCCTTTTCTATTTTTGTTTTTGTTATTTGTAAGTATCCAGATATATGTTGAAATACCAGTATTATAAAAAAGTTGATCAGGTAAAGCAATAATAGTTTCAAGTAGATCATTTTCAATAATCCACTTTCTTATTTCACTCTCACCACTTCCAGCGGTTCCACTAAATAGAGGTGAACCGTTAAATACTATAGCTATTCGGCTACCGTTATCTGTATTTTTTATTTTTGATACCATGTGTTGTAAAAAAAGCAATGAACCATCATTGATTCTAGGAAGTCCAGCACCAAATCTACCATCATAACCTTGTTTTTCATGTTTATCTTTGATGATTTTACTTGCTTTTTTCCAGTCCACTCCAAAAGGTGGATTTGAAAGCATATAATCAAACTTTTCCTCTTTTAGCCCATCTACTGTGAATGTATTTCCAAATTTTATATTTGAAGGATTTTGTCCTTTGATTAGCATTTCAGATTTACAAATTGCATAAGATTCTGGATTTATCTCTTGTCCAAAAAGCTCTAATTTAGCTTTGCTATTGAGTTCATTTACATATTCATCTGCAATAGAGAGCATCCCTCCTGTACCACAAGCCGGGTCATATACTGTTTTTACAATACCTTCTTTAGCAAGTACTTCACTATCATCAATAAACAAAATATCTACCATTAGTCTGATAACTTCTCTTGGAGTAAAGTGTTCTCCAGCTGTTTCATTTGAAGCGTCGGCAAATTTTCTAATAAGCTCTTCAAAGATATAACCCATCTCTTGAGGAGTAATGTCTTTAAGATACTCTACTGCTGATAAATCTTTTACGATTTGATAGAGTAAGTCTGCACTATCAAGCTTTTCTATTTGATCATCGAAACTAAAATAAGAGATAATATCTCTTACACTTGCAGAAAACCCGTTGATATAATTTCTTAGATTTGAGGCAATATTATTTGGATCATCTAAAAGGTTTTTAAAATCAAATTTTGATTTGTTGTAAAAATTTTGTTTTGCTTTTTTCTCCAATGCAATGTCTCTTGCTTTTTCTGAAAGCGTTTCAACTTTCGGTAAAAAGTCCAAGACTTCTTTTTTTGTAGGTTCTAAAATAGCATCAAGTCTTCTAAGTACTGTAAAAGGTAAAATAACTTTCCCGTAATCTGATTGTTTATAATCACCTCTTAAGAGGTCTGCTATTTTCCAAATATCATTCGCTTTTTCTTTGAAATTCATCACTATTTTTCCTTATTTTGTTACTTGACTGATAGTTAAACTATTGAAATTTTAATATTAATTTGTATGATTAAAAATAGTTATATATTAGCTAAAAAGCTCTTTATGGAAGTTAAACTGTAAAGAATATGAGAGAAAAATAATCAGTAGATAGCAAAAATAAACAAGCCCTCAAGAACTAGCAGAGTCGCTCCCATCTTAGGGCTTGATATTCAAAGCAAATTTTACCAAAATTTAGCTCAAATTTCAACCATTTGCACTCCAAAATGCTCTGGCTTGATATGAAAGTATGATGATATTTTTTGATACATTAGCTCATTTACTTCACTTAAAATTCCTTCGCTTTCTTCATCAATGATTTTATCTTTGATGTCATAGGCAAATAGCAGTTTATTTTCTTCATCAAGCTTGATAGCTGTCAAATATTCTTTGATGATGAGTAGTTCCATTTTTGTTTTTCCTTTTTGATAATGATTTGATTTTTTTAAATTTTAGCTGTTTTTTTGAAGATGTCAAGGAAAATGAAAAAGTGAGTACGAACTTTGTTTGAAAATAGGTTACGAAAACAGTATGTCTATATAGTATATATACTGTGGCTACGAATAGGGTCAAAAAATTTGTAAAAATGAGTACTATTTTAGATTTTTTTGAAGCAAAATAGCTATTTATAAATACTCTATAACAAGTATTTTATATGAAAAATAGAGATTTAATACTATTTTTACAGTATCTATTCACAAACTATAAATTTTGATGTATAATACTTGAAATAAAGTATTTTAGATATGAAAGTGGAGCCGTAGATGCCTAAAAAAATTATCCCGATTGACTTTCCAAAGCAACCATTTGAGATCACAAAAGGGTTTCTAGGTGAGTACATAAAAGCAAAAAGGACACAATCAAATCTTACAATGCATCAAGCTGCAATGTTGTGTAATGTACCTGTTGATGTTTTTACAAAACTTGAAAACTCAAAAGGTGGAGTGACTCTTGATAGCTTTTTAAAAGTAGCAAATGGTTTGGGACTTGATATTAGATTTGGAACTGAGCAATGAACCAAAATATTAAAAATGGATATCAAGAAGTTTCAAAAAAAGAGATCATCGCCAAAAGGCTGAATAATCTCACCATAAAAGATGGCAAATATTTCATAGGATCACTATCTACTCATAAAGTCAAATTTGATGAAGATGATAAATTCTTAGCTCTCAATGAATATTTTTGCACCCGCTTAGCACAAATTGCAAATTTGCAAACTATGGATTGTATCCTTGAAAATTTTGGTAGCAAAAAAGTGTTGGTGCTAAAACGATTCGATAGGGAGTTAATAGAAAGCGATGAGTCTTTTGAGATAGTTGAAAAAGAAATAATCGATGGATATCAGCTTGTAAACTTAGGAGCAAATCAAAAAGTAGAAAAACGAGACATCTCATTTGAGTTGCTCTATAGCAAGGGGATATATTTTTGCAAAACAAAAGCAGTGGCAAAATTAGAACTTCTAAAATGGGCGATTTTAAATCTTATCATCTCAAACTATGAAGCAGATGTGACAAATATATCGTTTTTTAGCGCTCACAACGGGATTGAGATAGCCCCTTTTTGTGAGTTGAAAAGCTATGATGTTTATGATGACATTCCAAAACAGTTCGTATTTACATATGGCGATAGCTTTATAAGTGAAGATTTAAGCACGATGAGCCTTGTAAATTTTTGTAAAAATATCGATATCCATCCTCGACTTTTCAATCAAGAGTTTGCAAATATGCTTAAAACTATCAAAAAAGAGATAAGAAATCTGCACTTAGAATTTTATGCAAATACCTCACAAAAAGAGCAAGATTTTTTAAAAAAATTAATGCAAAGTATCGAAAACAACATACTCAGATATGAAAATATGATGAGTGATTTTTTAGAAATCTATCGTGAATATAAAAATATTTTATAAGGAGATGGCAATGTATGATTTTAACCCAACTACAGGCTTACCAATGTCTGGTGGAGGAATTGATGCAGGTGGAACACCGTACGGTTCAAGTAATAGTGATAATGGAGATTATGAATCAAGTGGTGGGAATTTTAATTACTGGAGCTGGAAAGTTGATGTAGTGCTAATGCTGATTGTAATTGGTGTAAATGTTTATTTTTGGGTCACATGAAGCGATTAGAAGATTTAATCGTCTCATATTTTGATACTGTTAAGATTTAAAACTATATCCAAGTATTGTTTTTATATGTGAATTGGTATTTTAATTCATAAACATTACTCTAATACTGTTTTTAATAAATTGTCCAATCTCTTTTCATTGTTTCTCATTTCCGAAAAATTTACAAAATATTTTTTGAGTACGAATTGCTTTTAAAAATCGCTTCAAAAAGAACTACTATTTTATAGTACCTATATAGTATATATACTGTAGTGACTAATTTGCATGAAAAAATAGACTTAAAGTAGGTAACTAATTGACTTCAAAAATCATAAATTTCAACCCATAAGCTCAAATTTAGTGACAACAAATCAATCACAAACTTTCATTTTTTTACTAAGATTTCAAAAGTTCGGCCGACTAAAAAACTTGTCAAATTGTAAAAATGGAGAGAATATGAAAGATGAAATAGCATATATTCAAAAACAAATCGCAGAAAAAAATGCAAAAACTCATGAGCTTGCAAATCTTAGAAAATTGCTTGATGAGGATTTTTTGACGGATGCTCAAGCGGAAATTGTCGGCAAACAAATTGAGCTTCTCAAAGAGGAAGTAGATAGCTTCAAACAAAGAAGCGTCACAAAAGATATAGGTTTTGTGTTAGATAAATATAAAAAATATCGTCTTGAGAGTGAAGATTTAGCAAATGTCAAAATTGAGTATATCCAGCTTGGTTTTTTGGTCAAATCTGAAATCACCCTCATCGCTGGAAAATCAGGTGGCGGAAAAAGTCTAACTGCTTTAGCTATTAGCAATATGGCACTTATGAACAACAAAGTAGATCATGTGCTTTATTTTGACATGGATAACTCTATCTCAACACTCAAAGATAGAAAAGTCGATACTTTACTTAATCAGCACAAAGAGAGGTTCCAATACTATACAACTACCCATAAGAAAAATGGAACAGGTGTGAGTGAGCAAAATATTTGGGATATTTTGAGTGATTTGGAAAAAGCAAATGGAGAAGAGGTGCTTATCGTCATAGATAGTGCAAAAAATTTTCTCTCAAGTGGTGCTGATAGAGATAAAAATAAAGATGTATCTGCATTGATGAAGAAGTTTAAAAGGCTTCGCGGGAAAAAATTTACTATCATCTTGCTGCATCATACCAACAAACCTCAAAAAGATATCGATGAACTTACTTATGCTGGGTCATCTGCGTGGATGGAGGATAGCTCAAACGCTTTTATTTTGAGACATAATGAGTACAAAAAAACATTTATATTTGAGCCTATAAAGCAAAGAAGCGGTTGTTTGCAAGAGAGAGCCTATATCTTTGAGAGTGAAACGATTAGCTTAAAGATGACACCACTTTTTGAATCAAAACTTTCAAAAACAGATGAGATGCTGGTAGAAGCTATCAAAACTTTTATTGCTTCAAGTAAAAATCAACCAACCTATAGTGATATATTTAAAAATCTTATAGACAATGGCTTTAGAAATAATGACAAAATAAATGCAGTAATACAAGGTGGGAAAGGGTTATATTGGATAGCTACAAAAGATACAAAAAACAACAACAGAGATATTTATCAACTTATGCCAGATAAAAAAGATAGCTCGGATAAGTCCAAAAATAAACAACTTTCACAAAGCAAGAGTACAAAAGAGTAAGGGAGATAACAGATGACTTCACAAGAATATTTTGAATTTAAAAATCTATTATTAGAGCAAAAAGAGCTTTTGAAGATGATGGTTCCTAAAAAAGCAAGTGTAAGTTACCTTGCTGAAGCCACTGGAAAATCAAGGCAGGCTATCAGACAATTTTTACTAAGCAACTATGTTCCTGAAGTTGATTATTGGCTTGAAGGTGGTAAAATGTTTGTGTCGCAAAAAACAGCCGTTGCAATTTTGACGAGGAGTTCAAAATGAAAGGTGACGGTGTATTTAAGGTGCGTGCGGGTAAGATTTATGTTCATGGTACGATAAACGGTATTTTTTATAGAAAATCAACAGGTAGAACTGCTACGAAACTCTCACTTGCTTGGATGAAAAAACAAAATCCTATGCAGGTTTTAGAAGAGATTTTGCAAAACGAAAACCAAAGAATCGAATCTACAACATTCGAATCATTTGGTTATGAAGTGGTTAACTTAACAAAATCAAATCGAGGCATCTCTACTCAAAATGATTGGAAAAGTCTGTTTAAAAACAAGATTTTACCATATTTTAAACACTATAGATTTGAAGATGTAAGACCTATTGATGTGGTCAACTTCTTAGAATCACATAGAGGCAAACTAAGTAATGATAGGGTAAAAAAGCTAAAGTATATTTTAAGAACCATATTTGCTTATGCTGAGGAGAATGGATTGATGGTCAAAAATCCCGTCACTTCTATCTCAGTATCGCAAGTAAATCTAAAATATAAGCCTAAAAACACTCCATCGTACACAACCGATGAGATAGCAAAGATTTTAAAACATGCCAAAGGTTGGATGAAAGTGTTTTTGGATCTGTCATTTACTTTGGGGCTTCGAACTGGTGAAACTATAGGATTAAAATGGGAAGATTTTGATTTTGAAACAGGTAAGCTTCACCTAAAAAGGTCAATAAGTAAAAGTCAAATCACTGAACAAAACAGTGAACAAGAGAGCAATAAAAACCATTTTAGGGTATTGCAACTTTTTCCACAGTCATTGGAATTGCTTAAAAAATATTATGAGTTTAGACCTGATGATGAGTGGCTTTTTATCAATAAAGATGGCAATAACTATGGAAGTTCGCAGATGATTATACGAACCCATTTTAAACCATTTTTAAAAGAGATAGGTGTTCCATATAAAACTTTGTACGCAACTAGAAGATCTTATGCATCTGTTATGAAGTATGCAGGGGAAAATCTAGGAGTGATCCAAAAAACGATGGGACATGCCCAGGGTTCTAAGATAACTGAGAAGCACTACATAAGTCCAAAAGTGCTCAATCTTAAACATGAACAAGCTATTGCACAAAGACAAGAAAATATGTTTAAAACTATGATATTTGGGGCCTAAAATAGGCTAAAAATGGTGGAGTGTTTGAAGTACATTTTGCACAGATATTGCACAGTGATACTGCACACTTCAACAAATGCCTTATTTTAGGGGCTTAATACCGTATGTTTACCACCTTGAGGGGGTAGTGCCTTACGGGTGTAGGAGTTCAAATCTCCTTCGACGCACCATTTTTAAACAAATCTTCATCAAACTCAAGGACTTGTATGAGCTTAGAAGATAAAGCAAAACAGATATATTTTTCAGCTCTTCAAAGTGTTCTTCCTAAAAATTTTATCTCCCGTTACATCTCTTTCCAAAACGATACTTTATATGTACAAAATGATGTCTACGATTTGTCAAATAAAAAGTTATATCTTTTTGGTTCAGGTAAAGCTTCTTTATCTATGGCAAAGGCTTTGATGCAAGTCTTGGAAAACAAAGTATCAAAAGGAGCTATCGTTACCTATGAAACAGACGAAGTATTAAGCGGAGTAGAAATCTTATCTTCTACACATCCAATTCCTTCTCAAAAAAGCTTAAAAGCAGGAGAAACGCTTTTACAACAGATGTCTCAGTTAGAAGAGAATGATTTTTATATATATCTGCTCTCTGGTGGTAGCTCTTCGATGATAGAGAGTCTCAAAGAGGGAATTTGCTTGGAAGATTTACAAGAGACAACGAAAATTCTCTTAGAAAACTCTTTTTCTATCTTTGAAATCAATACTCTTAGAAAAAAACTTTCTCTTATAAAAGGGGGAGGTTTAGCAAGGGTGACAAAAGCTATGGGGATTGTTTTGGTGATTTCTGATGTAATAGGAGATGATTTACAAACGATAGGTTCTGCCCCATTTTTACAAAGTAAAGATACAGTTATTTCTTTGGATGGGATTGAACTTCCACCTATGGTTGCAGAAGCTTTAAAATCTGATGAACAGACACAAAAAATAAATGAACCTAAGCACTATATCTTAGCTTCTAACTCTTTAGCTCTTAACGCAGCAAAACAAAAGGCGCAAGAGTTAGGCTTTACATGTAATATAAAAACAGATTCTTTGAATGTCTTAGTTACTAAAGCGGCTCATTTAATCTGTGAAGATTTAAAAGATGCAAAACCTTTTACATGTAATCTTTATGCTGGAGAATGTTTAGTAGATGTAAAAGCTAATGGATTTGGTGGAAGAAATCAACATTTAGCACTTTTAAGCCTTTTTGATTTACCCTCTGATGCAGTTGTTTTATGTGCTGGTACTGATGGTATAGATGGAAATTCAAAAGCTGCTGGAGCTTTTGGAAGTAAAAATCTATTAGAGAGGGCAAACAATAGAAATTTAGATGCAAGAGCATATCTGGATAATTTTGATTCATTTTCCTTTTTTGATGCTTTTGAGAAAACTATCATAACAGGTCCTACTGGAACAAATGTTATGGACTTGTATATAGCTTTAAAAGAGTAAAAAAGAGAAATCTGTTTTTATCTTATATTTCTCTCATTATAATATGCTAAAATTTTGACTTATCATTGGCGTGTGCCAAAAAAAGATTAAGGATATTTATGAATGTTGCGAGATTTAGTCGTATAGGCTTTATACTAGCAGCTGCAGGTAGTGCGGTTGGGTTGGGAAATATATGGAAATTTCCATATATGACAGGTGAAAGTGGCGGAGGAGCTTTTGTTCTTATATATCTTTTGACCATTACTTTTATAGGTTTGTCTCTTTTTATTGCAGAAGTAATTATGGGAAAAGCTAGCAGAAATGATGCTGTTAGTACTTTTGAAGAGTTGGCTCCACGCAACAAAGGGTTGTGGAAATATGCAGGCTTTATGATTTTTACTGGTATGCTTATACTCTCATTTTATCTCATAGTAATTGGTTGGATTTTAAAATACGTCTTTCTCTCTTTTACTACACTTCCTAGCTCAGGTGATGCTGCTGGTGCATTGTTTGGAGGGATGATAAGCTCTGATGCTTTTACTCAATTTGCTTTTTTTAATTTAGCATTTTTTATCACTATTTGGATTGTAACTAGAGGGATAAAAAAAGGGATTGAGAGGGTAAATCTTATTTTAATGCCTATATTGATTTTGATACTTGTGGCACTGTTTTTCTATGCTATGAGTTTAGATGGTTTTGGTAAAGCCTTAGAATTTCTTTTTCTTCCTAACTGGGATAAGATAGATGCTACTATCATCTTAAAAGCAGTTGGACATGCCTTCTTTACACTCTCTTTGGGTATGGGAACGATTATGACTTATGCAGCTTCTTTGCCTAAAGAGGCAAATATAGCAAAAGCATCTGCTAGTGTTGCGATTTTAGATACTGCTATTGCATTAATTGCTGGGGTTGTTATCTTCTCTTTTATGTTTAACGCAGGACAAAACCCAGCTGGTGGTCCAGGATTGGTTTTTATATCTTTACCGACAGTTTTTGCCTCTTTTGGCTCTTTAGGAAATATATTTGCAATCTCCTTTTTTGTCGCTTTGGCTTTTGCTGGTATCACTTCGGCTGTTTCTATCATAGAACCAACAGTTTTATACATGACTAGTCGTTTTAAGTACTCACGTTTTAAAGCTTTACTCATTTTAGGTACTATCACTTATATCTTGGGAGTTATGGCATTATTTTCTAATGTTAAGGATTATGCTAGTTATCTCACTTTTGGAGGAAAAGGATTTTTTGATATTTTAGATTTTACAAGTTCTTCAATACTTCTTCCATTAGGTGGTATCATTATTTCTATCTTTGTAGGCTTTGTAATGCAAAAAGAGAGAGTTTATTCTTTGTTAAAAGAGAGTATGAGTAAGAATGTTTTTAATTTATGGTACTATTGTGTGAAATATCTCACTCCAGTTGCAATTTTAATTGTTATGATAAATAAAATATTTTATTAAAAGGTTTTGTTATGAGGGATTTAGAACTAAAAAATGTCCTAAAAGTCGACGATAAAGAGTTTTTAGTTTCAACTATTAGTATGAAGATACGTCATGCATTTTTTGATGGAGATGATGACAAAGTAGTATACGAAACGATGGTCTTTGAAATCATAGATGATGAAGTTCAATACCATAAAACAATTTTTAATGAAAGATATAATACTCCAGATGAAGCGATAGCAGAACACGGAGCAATTCTAAAAAACCCTAAGGCCTTTTTTATTGCATAAAAAATGGGATAACTCTTTTGAGTTATCCCAAAGTAATTTCTTATTTTATAAGAGCCATAAGAGGGTCACTTATTCCAAGTACATACATACCAATTAAACCTAAAATACCCGCAAAAAGAACATAGTATAAAGTTGGTATAACAGTTTTACGAAGTGTTTCACCTTCTTGACCAAGTAAACCAACAGTAGCAGAAGCTGCAACTACGTTATGAATTGCTATCATATTACCAGCAGCAGCGCCTACTGCTTGTAAACCTACCATAAATGCTGTTGAAAGTCCTAGAGTATCAGCTACACTAAATTGGTACTGGGAGAGCATCATGTTTGAAACAGTATTTGATCCAGCGATGAATGCTCCTATCGCACCAACCATTGGAGCAAAGATAGGATAAATATCACCCATAGTCGTAGCTACATATTTTGCCATAGTAACAGGCATAGAAGCCAAGTCAGCACCATTTACACCTGAGTTTATCATGATACGAACAAGAGGGATAGTAAAGATAAGAACAAAACCTGCTCCTAAGAGTACTTTTGCACTCTCACTTACAGCAGCACTTATCTCTTTTGCTCTCATTCCGTGTAGAACAAAAGTGATTAATACAACAAAAGCTATGATTCCTCCAGGAAGATAAAGTGGTTGAATCGCTCCACTAATACCTTTTTCACCAAGGATATCAACAAAAGCTACTTTAAAAGATAGAAGGAATTTTTTAACTTCAGGGCTTACACGAGTTAAAACTAAAATTCCAGCAACCATTACATAAGGAAGCCAAGCTTTAAAAAGTGACATTTGTTTAGTTTTTTCTGTAAGAGTGTCTAATTTGATTTCGATACTTCCTATCCATTTTGCTGGCCATTCACTAGCAGGAGGGAAATCCCAAGCTTCTTTTGGTGTTAAAAAACCACTTTTAGCAGCCATTACTACGATTGGAAGTCCTACAAGAGCACCTATGATAGAAGGAAACTCAGGTCCTAAGAAAATACCTGTTAATGCATAAGGGATAACAAAAGCTAAACCACCAAAAATAGCAAATGGAACAGCTGCTAAGCCTTCAGACCACGAAGCATTTTTACCAAAGAAACGTGTAAGCATCATTACCATTAAAGTAGGGATTAAAACTCCCACTATGGCATGAGTGATAGCGACATTTACAGTAATAGTTTGGATATACGCATCCCAACTTGAACCAGCTTGAGTAAGTTGTGCAGAGATAGTTGCTTTATCTAAACCACTATTTACTCCGATAAGAATAGGAGTTCCAACCGCACCAAAAGTAACTGGTGTACTTTGAACCATCATTCCTAACATAACAGCTGCAGCTGCTGGAAAGCCAAGAGCTACCATAAGAGGTGCTGCGATAGCTGCTGGAGTACCAAATCCAGAAGCACCTTCGATAAAAGCACCAAATAACCAACAAACAATGATAAGTTGGATTCTTCTATCCGCACTTACATTGTTAAATCCATTTCTAATTACAGCAACAGCACCAGAGTGTTTGAGTGTATTTAGAAGTAAAATAGCTCCAAAGATAATCCAAAGAACAGCGACAGTTATCACGATTCCTTGAAGCGTTGAAGCAAGTACACGGTTTGTCGAAACATCCCATACGAAGATAGCGATAAGTGCCGTTAAGATATAAACTATTGGCATCGCTTTTTTTGCTGGCATTCGCATACCAACAAGTAAGATACCTGCACTAATGATAGGTAGTGCAGCAAATAGAGCTTGTAAACCTAAACTCATTTGAATCCCCTTTTTGAAGTTTGATTTTTTGTCTGCTACAATCATAGTTTATAGAAATGATAAACTTATGACGTAATTTTTCATCTGTTTAATAATTTTTTTAAAAAAAGTTTAATAGAAATTTAGGATATAATTTTTGCCAAACGAAGAAATGGAATCTAATTTATGACAAAAAAAACTCTCTTGATTTTCTACTTTTTGCTACTCTTTTTTACTCCTCTTTTGTATGCAAAAACAACCAAAGATGTTCTACTTATACACTCATATCATAAAGGATATAAATGGAGTGATGAGATATCAAAAGTCATAGAAGAGAGATTTGAAACACAAGAGAATGTTTTTGTTACGACAGTTTATATGGATACGAAGAAGATAGCGACATACACGTACTTTGAAAAGCTTTTTGAACTCTATGAAGAACAGTTTAAAACACGTAAATTTGACTTAGTAATTGCTGTTGATAATTATGCTTTGGAGTTTTTTATCAAGTATAGAGAAGCTCTTTTTCCACAAACTCCGATGGTCTTTTTAGGTATAAATAATTTTGATAAAGCAATGCTTGAAGAGAACAATACTTTATCAATCGCAACTGGGGTAGTTGAACAAGTTGATATAGAGAAAAATATACAACTCATTTTAGAGATGCATCCAAAATTAGAGAAAATTTTGATTATAAATGATCAATCAAAAACAGGTTTTGCAATTAAACGAGATATGACTAATGTGTTACCAAAATACACAAATAAAGTAAAGTTTGAGTATGTTGACAATATAGAATTAAGTAGGCTTGAAGAGAAAGTAAAGATACTTCCAGACAATACTGTCATCCTTTGGGTTCTTCTTTTTAAAGATAAAACGGGACGTTATTTTACCCATAAAGAGAGTTTAAAGGCTATAAAAGAGGTTGCAAAAGTACCTATCTATGGGCTTTGGGATTTTTACTTGAATGAAGGTATCGTAGGGGGACTTTTAACAAGTGCAAAAGCTCAAGCTAGTAATGCCGCTAAAATGGCTGATATGATTTTAAAAGGTGCTCATCCTGCAAATATACCTATACTTATGGAAAGTCCAAATCAATATATCTTTGATTATAATGAATTGAAAAGATTTGAACTTGAAGTACCTAAGAGTATCTTAAAATATGAGATGATAAACAAACCTTTCTCTTTTTACAATGAGTATAAAGAGTTTGTTTGGTTAGGTGGTGCTTTTGGGCTTGCTATTGCCATGATTTTAGTTTTATTAGCAACAAATGTTGCTAAAAGAGTGATGAGTGAAGAAGCTTTAAAAAATCAATTGCAATTCATAAGAGTTTTACTCGATACTGTTCCAAATCCTATAAATTACAAAAATTTAAGAGGTGAGTTTGAAGGTTGTAATAAAGCTTTTGCAGATCTCTTTGGATTGCAAAGAAAAGACATCATAGGCAAAAGTGTTTATGATTTTTTCTCAAAAGAGTGGGCAGATGATTCCTCGAAGAAGGATAAAGAACTCATTTTGAGTGAAGGAAGTGATAGTTTTGAACAGACTTTGCATCTACCAAACGGTACAAAAAAAGTTATGACTTATACAAAAACAGTCTATAAAAATATTAATGGTTCTATTGGTGGAGTAGTAACTGTGATGGATGATATTACCGAGAGAAATCAGCAAAAACAATTTCTAATCCAACAATCAAAACTTGCAGAAATGGGAGAGATGATAGCTGCTGTGGCACATCAATGGAATGAACCTTTAGTGGAACTTTCTGCAATCCTTCAAGATTTGGAGTTTAGCTATAAAAGTGGAAAGCTAAGTCAAGAAGAGATGCGAGATTTTGTTCAAGATTCGATGATACAAATCCAGTACATGTCAAAGACTTTAAAAGATTTTAGAAATTTTTTAAAACCCTCAGTGAACAAAGTTTTTTTTAGTGCTCAAAAGGCGATAGATGAGGTTTTAGAAATTATCGGAAAGCATATTTTTTACTCTTATATCTCTTTACATGTAAAGATTGAAAACAAAGAGATGATAGTATTTGGCTATGAAAATGAGTTTAAACAAGTTTTACTCAATGTTATCAACAATGCAAAACAAAAAATTCTTGCTAAAAAGAAAAAAGGCAACATATATATCAACGTACAAGATGAAGGTTTATACACGAGGTTTCAGATTATAGACGATGCAGGCCCTATCCCTGATGAAATTATTGAGTTTATATTTGACCCTTATTTTACTACAAATGAGAATGGCACAGGGCTTGGTTTATACATGGCAAAGGTGATTATAGAAGATAAAATGGGTGGCAAGATTTGGGCACGCAACTTTGCTAATAAAGTGATTTTTAATATAGAGGTACCAAAAAATACAGACGAGAAGGATGTGTGAGAAATGAAGATTTTATTACTTGAGGATAACGAAAGGCTCAACAAAACGATAGTGAAAAGACTAGAAGCAAAAGGCTATGTTGTAGATAGTTTTTTAGATGGCAATGAAGCATGCGAAGCAGTGGACAATGGCTACACTTGTTTTGTTTTAGATATCAATGTTCCTTCGATTGATGGGATTGAAATCTTAAAAAGAATCAGAGAATTTAATCTTGATACGCCAGTGATTATCATAAGTTCAACAGTAGAACTTGATGTGATACGAAGCTCTTATAACTATGGATGCAATGATTATCTTAAGAAACCATTTTTTATCGATGAACTTGAAATCAAAATTGAAAAATTATGTCATTTTGATAAAGAAGAGGTGGAAATCTCTCCAAAATGCAAATTTAGATTTAAAGATAGCGTTTTGGAGGTTGAAGGCAAAAGTGAACACCTCTCAAGAAAGGAGAGATTGTTACTAAATTTACTTTTATCCCACAGAGGAAAAGTGGTTTCATTTGATACGATTCAAGCCATAGTTTGGGAGGGTAATTTCGCAAGTATAGATTCCATAAGGTCTTTGGTAAGAAGGCTTAGAAAGAAGATACCAATAGATTGTATAGAGACAGCTGTTGATGTTGGGTACCAATTCAGAGATAAAAGCTATTGTCACGATTTGTAACTTAATGTCATAGATTTGTCATATAGTTTAATACAGGATTAAATGTCATATAGATATCATACAGCCTGATGTAAGATTTAGTAAAATTAAACTTGAAAGGAGTTCGGATGAGGATTGCAAAGATCTTAGGGACTTTGGGTCTAGTAGCAGCGATGGCAATCGGTGCAAACGCGGCAGAGAAGAAAGTGAAGTGGAAGTTAGCTATGACATGGGGACCAACACTTACTCCATTTACAACAGCTGTTGAGAATATGGCTAAAATGGTAGAGACGATGAGTGGGGGAGACTTTGTTATCAGAATTGATGCAGCAAATAAGCATAAAGCTCCATTTGGTGTACTCGATATGGTAAAGCTTGGTCAGTATGAGATGGCTCACTCTGCATCGTACTACTGGAAAGGTAAAGATGTAAATCTTCTTCCTTTTTCAACGATGCCTTTTGGTATGACTGCTCCTGAACAATATGCGTGGTTTTATCATGGTGGTGGAATGGAGCTCATGGAAAAAGCTTATGCTCCTCACAATATGCTCTCTTTCCCTGGCGGTAACACAGGTAACCAAATGGGTGGATGGTTTAGAAAAGAGATTAAATCTCTTGATGACCTTAAAGGTCTTAAGATGAGAATCCCTGGCTTTGCTGGTGAAGTTTTAGCAAAATTAGGATTGACTGTTACAAATATTGCTCCAGGTGAACTTTATACTTCGCTAGAGAGAGGAACTATCGATGCACTTGAGTGGGTTGGACCTGGTATGGATATCAAGATGGGATTTCACAAAATTGCTCCTTACTACTACACAGGATGGCATGAGCCAGCAACAGAGTTACAATTTCTTGTAAACAAAAAAGAGTTTGATAAACTTTCAGATAAAAACAAAGAAATTCTAAGAGTTGCTATGAGACTTGCTTCTTATGACATGTACATTGAAAACTATCATATGAGTACAGATGCATGGGCTAGTATAGCAACTGAATATCCAAATATCAAAATCAAAACTTTCCCTAAAGAAGTTTTAGATGCTATGAAAAAAGCAAATGATGAGCTTTTAGCCGATATGGCAAAAGACCAACCATTGTTAAAAGAGATTTTAGATTCTCAAAAAGCGTACTTGACAAAATCAAGAGCTTGGACAGAGATGTCTGATTATCTTTACCTAAAAGATAATTTATAACAATATTGTCGGTTACATGTAAAAATGTAACCGACAAAATCTAAGAATAAACCAAGCTTTACATGTAAAGCTTGGTTTATTCTTATTGTGTGGATAAGAAAAGTTTCAAGAAAGGTTGTTTATGTTGTTAAAAATAGAAAACTTTTTTAACAAAGTTGCTGATTTTATAGGGCATCTCACAGCAGTGTTAATGGTTTTGATGATGCTTAATGTATTTTATGATGTTATTATGAGATACTTTTTCAATACAGGCTCAATCGCTATGCAAGAGATGGAGTGGCATCTGTTCTCTTTAGTTATTTTATTAGGCGTTTCTTACTCCTTAAAAGAGGATGGCCACGTTAGAGTTGATGTGATTTATGACAGGTTACATGTAAAGAAAAAAGCTATTATCAATATAGTAGGTGCATTTGTATTTTTAATCCCATTTTCTATTTTTATAGGAACTGGTTCTTTTGATTTTGTTATGGAAGCATATACGAGTCATGAGATTAGTGGAGACCCAGGTGGATTGACACATCGTTGGATTATTAAAGCTTTTATACCAGCATCTTTTTATCTTCTTGTTTTCACAAGTATAGGCTTTATCGTCAAAAATATAAATCTATACAGAGGTGCTCATAATCCTCATCAACATAATCTTGAGGGAGAGCACAAATGATAGGTATCATAATGTTCTTTGTTGCGCTTGTCGCACTTCTTTTTGGTTTCCCTGTTGCTTTTACTTTTGGGGCAGTTTCTGTTGTTTTTGGTTTGATTGCGGGGATTGTTGAAGCCCTCTCTTATGACCAAAGTGTGATGGAGGGGATTATAGAGGGCATAAATATGTTTGCTTTTATGCCTCATAGAATCTACTCGATTATGAACAATACTATTTTGATGGCTGTACCACTTTTTATCTTTATGGGGATTGTCCTTCAAAAATCAAGACTTGCTGAAAAACTCTTGGAGTCTATGGGTTTTTTATTTGGAGAACTTCGTGGAGGACTTGCTATCAGTACAGTTTTAGTTGGCGCACTTTTAGCTGCTTCAACTGGTGTTGTAGGGGCGAGTGTTGTTGCGATGGGTGTTATCTCGCTACCAGTTATGCTCAAATACAACTATTCAAGACGTTTAGCAACAGGGACGATATGTGCTTCTGGAACTTTAGGGCAGATTATTCCTCCTTCAATCGTTCTTATCATCTTAGGAGATGTTTTTCAAGTTCCAGTAGGGGATCTTTTTGAAGCGGCTGTTTGGCCAGGTCTCTCTTTGGTTGGGGCTTATATACTTTATATTTTGATTGTTGCTTTTTTTAACAAAGACGCAGCTCCAGCGATACAAATCGAAGGAAGTGCTGGAACAAAAGGAAGACAAGTTTTTAACGCACTCAAAGCTATCGTTCCTCCTTTAGTACTTATTATCCTTGTTTTAGGTTCTATCTTTGCAGGTGTTGCAACACCAACTGAATCAGCTGCTGTGGGTGGCATCGGTGCTATGGGATTGGCTTGGATGTATAAAGAGTTCTCTTTTAAGATGGTTCATGAAGCAGCACTTGAGACTGTTAAGATTACTGCTATGGTTTTTGGTATCCTCATAGGAGCAACTGCATTTTCAATGGTCTTTACTTACACTGGTGGTGATGCTATCGTAGAAGAGTTTATGATGGGACTTCCTGGTGAAAAATGGGGATTTATCATCCTTTCTATGTTAGCGATTATGGTTCTTGGATTTTTTATTGATTTTATTGAAATTTCCTATATCATCGTTCCTATCTTAGTTCCTATCGCTGAGGCTATTGGCATCAACCCTGTTTGGTTTGCCATTTTAATCGCAATGAATTTACAGACTTCATTCTTAACCCCGCCTTTTGGTTTTAGTCTTTTTTACCTCAAAGGTGTCGCGCCACCAGAAGTAAAAACAACTCATATCTATAAAGGGGTTATTCCTTTTATCTCTATTCAAGTTATCATACTTATCATACTAACAGTTTTCCCAGAGTTTTTTGGGCTAAACCCACTACTTTAATATTTATATAAAATTTACATGTAAAGGTTAAAATCCTTTACATGTAAATATCATGTCTTTTTTATTTTTTATTGTTACAATTACAAACATAGTTTATTCTAAGGATTTATCATGATGGCATTAAGTGGTCCTTATCTTGATTTTTACAACAAGATTACGCAGTATATCCCTCAAAAAAGAGTTTTTACCGATCCTTTGCATACATTAACTTACGGTACAGATGCCTCTTTTTATAGGCTAGTTCCAAAGATTGTTATTTGGGTAGATAATTCAAAAGAAGTCAGTCAAATCCTTAAAGATTCATCAGCTTTAAACTTACCAGTTGTTTTTAGAGCTGCTGGAACTTCTCTCTCAGGTCAGGCTATTACTGATTCGATTTTGATAGTAACTTCTAGGGACTGGAAGGGAGTTTATATAAGTGATGATGCTACGACAGTGAGACTTGAACCTTCCGTTGTGGGAAGTGATGCAAACTTAAAACTGTTGCCATATGGGAAAAAAATTGGACCAGATCCAGCCAGCATTAGCGCTGCTATGATAGGGGGAATTGCTGCAAATAATGCAAGTGGTATGTGCTGTGGTACGACAGATAACTCTTATAAAACTTTAAAACACATGAAAATTATACTTCATGATGGTTATGAACTCGATACTGGAAGTAAAAAAAGTGTAGATGACTTTATCCAGACACATGGAAGTATGGTTGAGAGTATAAAAGCTTTAGCAAAAAAAGTCAGAGAAAACAAAGCCCTTCATGATAAGATAGTAAGAAAATTTAAAATTAAAAATACCTGTGGCTACTCTTTGAATGCTTTAGTTGATTTTGAAGACCCAATCGAAATTATACAGCATTTGATGATAGGAAGTGAAGGAACTTTAGGCTTTATCAAAGATATTACTTTTAAAACAGTTCCAGAATACAAAGATAAAGCAAGTGCTTTAATGATATTTAAAAATGTTAAAGACGCTTGTGAAGCTGTTATTACGATGCGTACACAGTGTAGAACAAGAATGGAAAATGCAGAAGTTGATGCAGCTGAGATTATGGATAGAGCCGCTTTAAGAAGTGTGGAAAATGTTGAAGGTATGCCTTCTTTTTTGAAAACTTTGAGTGAAACAGCAACGGCTGTTTTAGTGGAGACAAGAGCTCCAGATCCACAAACACTAGATGAAAATATAGAAAAAATTTTAGAAAAACTTTCCCATATAGAGCCAGAAAGACCTCTTAATTTTACAAAAGATGTGGCTGAGTATACAAAGTATTGGAAGATAAGAAAAGGTCTTTTTACTGCTGTTGGAGCTGCACGTGAGAGTGGAACTACTTGTATCATTGAAGATGTTGCTTACCCAATCGAATCACTAGCAGATGGAACACTGGAGCTTCAAGCACTTTTTAAAAAATACGGTTATGATGAGGCTATTATCTTTGGACACTCTTTGGATGGAAATTTACACTTTGTTTTTAATCAAACTTTTGACAAGCAAGAAGAAGTGCAAAGATATGAAAATTTCATGGCAGAGATTGCCGAGCAAGTTGCAACAAAGTACAAAGGAAGTCTCAAAGCAGAACACGGAACAGGACGCAATATGGCTCCTTTTGTGGAGTTAGAATGGGGTGAAGATGCATATGAACTCATGAAGGAGATTAAGAGGATTTTTGACCCTAGAGGTTTGATCAATCCTGGTGTAATCTTGAACAATGACCCAAAAGTACATCTTAAGAATTTTAAATTTATGCCTCGTACGGATGATTTGATAGATAAATGTATCGAATGTGGTTTTTGCGAGCCTCAGTGCCCTTCAAATTTTTTAACTATTACTCCTAGACAAAGGATAGTTGCTAGTAGATATATGACAATTTTAAGAGAGTCTCAGAAAACGCAAGAATTAGAAGAGTTTGAAAAAATGTATCAATATGATGGTATTGAAACTTGTGCTACTTGTCAACTCTGTTCGCTTGCTTGTCCTGTCGGTATAGATACTGGAAGCCTTACAAAAAAACTAAGAAGCAAACAGATAGGAAAACTAGGGCATAAGATAGCTTGGAGTATAGCTGATAATTACGCTACGGTATTAGGTATAGGACGAGTTGCTCTAAGTGCTGTCAAAGGAGTAAATCAGATTATACCAAATGAGACGATGAAATCTATCTCTAGCACTCTTCGTAGTATAAGTGGTGATAGATTACCTTTATGGATGGCTTCTTTACCAAAAGGTGTACGACAAAAAGGTGTGCCAACACTTAAAAGTGAAGATAAGGTAGTTTACTTCTCCTCTTGTATCAACAGAACAATGGCAAATCCAAATCAAGCTGACGAAAAGAATTTAGATGTTGTGATTATTGGCATTTTAGAGAGAGCTGGTTTTGAAGTGATTATCCCAAGTCATTTAGAAGGTCTTTGCTGTGGAATGCCTTTTAGCTCAAAAGGCTATAAAGAAGAGGGTAAGAAAAAGTCTAATGAGCTTGAAAATGCCTTACGAATTGCGAGTAGAGATGGAAAATACCCTATCCTTTGTGACATGAGTCCTTGTTCAAAAACGATGCAACAAAACTTCTCTAAAGAGATAAAAGTATATGATACTGTCGAATTTATCATTGATTTTCTAGCTTCTAGGTTAGAGTTTAAACAGATTGATGAACCTATCGTCATACATACTACATGTAGTACTAGAAAAACTGGACTTGCTGAAAAATTTGAACAAATCGCAAGAATGTGTAGTTCAAATGTAATTATCCCAACAGATGTAGGATGTTGTGGTTTTGCTGGAGATAGAGGTTTTAGTTTTCCAGAACTCAACAAATCAGCTTTAAGACACCTTAAATCTTCTATTCCACAAGGGGTAAAATTAGCGTTTTCTACAAGTAAAACTTGTGAAATCGGTCTTAGTGAAGAAGCAGGAATTGATTATAAATCAATCTTTTATCTCGTGGATAGATGTACAAGATAGCTTAAAAAACTTTGTATCTCCTCTTGAAAAAGGAGGGGATACAAACTGTTTTTACACTAAAATACTCACTCTTTTTTTCTTATTTTAATCAATCTTTAATATATGGTTTATTTAATAAAAGAAATGCTAAAATAATCCAATTTATCCTGACACAACTTGATAACAATCTGGTTACAAGGATAGAGTATCTGTGAAAAAAAGGGTTGTTCCAATGGAAATCAATTTGGTTGCAGAGGGTTTGAAGTTTATGGTTTTAGGGATGGCTACGGTATTTTTATTTTTGATACTTTTAGTCTTCGTTCTTAATCTTCAAGCAAAAATTTTAAATAAATTTTTCCCTCAAAAAGCTATACCTACGGAAGGTAGGAGATCTTCAGATGCTAGTTCACCAAAAAGTGACAACAAAGCATTAGTCGCAGCGATAACAGCTGCAATACAAACTTTCAGAAATTCAAAGTAGTATAAAAGGGTAAGCAATGGCTAAAAAATACATTGACATAATGGATACCACATTTAGAGACGGATTTCAATCTGTTTTTGGAGGTCGTGTGCTTATGGAAGATTTCATGCCAGCAGTGGCTGCTGCGCGTGAAGCTGGAATAACGCATTTTGAATTTGGTGGAGGAGCAAGATTTCAGAGTCTTTTCTTCTATCTTAACGAAAATGCTTTTGACATGATGGACAAATTCCGAGAGGTTGCGGGGGCTGACGCAAATCTCCAAACGTTAGCAAGAGGTGTAAATACAGTAATGCTCGATACAGGCAGTAGAGAGTTGATAGATTTACATGCAAAAATGTTTAAAAAACATGGAACAACTACAATTAGAAATTTTGATGCATTAAATGATGTTGAAAACCTTAAATACTCAGGCGAGAGGATTATACATCATGGCTTAAAGCACGAGGTTGTTGTTACGATGATGGACTTGCCTCCTGGATGTAGTGGAGCTCATGATGTTGCTTTTTATGAAAAAACTTTACGCAATATCTTAGATACAAATATCCCTTATGATAGTGTTTGTTTTAAAGATGCAAGTGGAACTTCTAGCCCACAAAAAGTATATGAAACGATAAAAATGGCAAAAAAACTTCTTCCTGAAGGTGTACATGTAAGACTTCATACACATGAAACAGCAGGTGTGAGTGTAGCATGTTATTTAGCTGCTTTAGAAGCTGGTGTTGATGGGATAGATTTAGCAGCGGCTCCTGTAAGCGGAGGCACTAGCCAGCCAGATATCCTTACAATGCTTCATGCAACAAAAGGAAAAGATTATGATCTTGGTGGATTAGAAGTTGAGAAAATTCTGAAGTACGAAGAGGTTTTGCAAGATTGTCTTAAAGATTATTTTATGCCACCAGAAGCAACTCAAGTTTCTCCTCTTATCCCATTTTCTCCTATGCCAGGTGGTGCACTTACAGCAAATACACAAATGATGAGAGATAACAATATCTTAGAAAAATTCCCAGAAGTTATAAAAGCGATGAGAGAAGTTGTTGAAAAGGGAGGATACGGTACAAGTGTAACTCCAGTTTCACAATTTTATTTCCAACAAGCATTTAATAATGTAATGTTTGGACCATGGAAAAAGATAGCTGATGGCTATGGTAAGATGGTTTTGGGATATTTTGGTCATACGCCTTCAACTCCAGATTCAGATGTTGTTCGTTTGGCAAGTGAACAGTTAAAATTAGAACCAACAACAAAAAATGCTCTTGACTTAGCTGATGCTGATGAAACAAAATCATTATCACATGTTCAAGCTATCTTAGAAAAAGAGGGCATTGAGATTAATGATGAAAATCTTTTCATTGCAGCTTCTTGTAAAGAAAAGGGAATTGCTTACCTAAAAGGTGAAGCAAAAGCAAATGTAAGAAAAATATCAACAATGAAAAAAGAGGAGAGTTGTACAGTGGCAAATTCAAATGGTGAATATACAGTAATCGTCAATGGTGAGAGATTTAATGTCCAAGTTAGCGAAGGTTTAGATGCATCAGTTGAAGTAAAATCAATTACTCCAGCTGCTAGTACAACTGCTGTTCAAAGTAGTGGTGTAGAGATAAAATCAACACTTCCTGGTTCTGTATTTCAAGTTGTTGCTAATGTTGGTGATAGTGTAAAAGAAGGCGATGTCGTAATGATTTTAGAAGCGATGAAAATGGAAATTGAAGTTGTTGCTCCAAGTGATGGAAAAGTGAGTGCGATTCATGTACAAAAAGGTCAAAGTGTCCAAAATGGTCAACTTTTAGTGACACTATAAGGAAGATATATGAAACACTTTTTGTTAGCACTTAGTGCATTTGTCTTTTTAGCTTTTTCACAAGTTAATGCAGCCGATACTCATGCACAAGTTTCTACACAGAATGTACAAAGTGAGTATCATTCAAAAAGTATAACGGAACTTTTTAAAAACTTTTATGCTTCTACTGGGATTAATGCATTTTTGAGTCCAAAAGAGGGAATGATGTCTCATGGGCAAGAATTGAGTACTTTTCACCAATCTTATGGAAGAATTATCATGATTCTTGTAGCATTTGCTCTTTTTTATCTAGCGATTGCTAAGGGATTTGAGCCACTGCTGCTCATACCTATTGCTTTTGGAGGTTTGTTAGCAAACATTCCACTTGCAGATATAGCAGGTCCAGAAGGATTTTTAGGTATTCTTTTTAACATGGGGATAAGTACTGGTTTATTTCCTTTACTCATCTTTATGGGAGTAGGTGCGATGACAGATTTTGGTCCACTTTTGGCAAATCCAAAAACTGCTCTTCTTGGTGGTGCTGCTCAATTTGGGATATTTGGTACTCTTGTAGGTGCAGTTGCTTTAACGCAGTATACATCGATTTTCGAGTTTAGCTTACAAGATGCTTCAGCCATAGGTATCATTGGTGGTGCTGATGGTCCAACGTCTATCTTTGTTGCTTCTAAATTAGCTCCTGATCTTTTAGGTGCTATTGCTGTTGCTGCATACTCTTATATGGCACTAGTTCCTATCATCCAACCTCCTATTATGAGAGCGCTTACAACAAAAGAAGAGCGTAAAATCAAAATGGAACAATTAAGAGAAGTTTCAAAGCTAGAGAAGATTATTTTTCCATTGACAGTGATTGTTCTATCTATCTTGATTTTACCAGATTCAACACCACTCATAGGTGCTTTGATGTTTGGTAACTTTGCTAAAGAGAGTGGGGTTGTTGATAGACTTTCAGATACGATGCAAAATGCACTCATCAACATCGTAACTATCTTTTTAGGACTCTCAGTAGGCTCTAAGCTAGCAGCTGAAAAGTTTTTAGTTGCAGAAACTCTTGGTGTCTTAGCGTTAGGTTTGATTGCTTTTTCAGTAGGAACAGCTTCAGGCGTTTTGATGGCAAAATTAATGAATAAATTTAGTTCACAAAAAATAAATCCTTTAATTGGTTCAGCAGGTGTTAGTGCCGTTCCTATGGCTGCTCGTGTCTCGAACAAAGAAGGTATGAAGGCGGATCCAACAAATATGCTTCTAATGCATGCAATGGGTCCAAATGTCGCTGGTGTTATAGGTTCTGCCGTAGCCGCTGGTGTATTGTTGTCAATTTTTAATTAAGAAAGTGGGGATGGAGAAAGCTATGTCAAGTATAAAGGAAATAGACAAGTTAGGCTTAAGCAATATAGGAAAGATTTTTCATAATCTTAGTTATGAGGAACTTTATGAACACGAAGTAAAAAACAATGAAGGTGTTACAACAGCCAATGGTACTTTTGCTGTTGATACAGGTATTTTTACGGGACGTAGTCCTAAAGATAAGTACTTTGTAAAACAAGACCCTTCACAAAAATATATAGCTTGGGGTAATATAAATCAACCTATCAGTAAAGAGATTTTTGATGATTTGTTTACACAAGCTAGGACACAGCTTTCAAATAAGGATTTATATATACAAGATGCTTATTGTGGTGGAAGTTTAGCAAGTAGAAAAAAGGTTAGATTTGTTACTGAAGTTGCTTGGCAAGCACATTTTGTTAAGAACATGTTCATTCGTCCTGATGAAAAAGATTTAGAGTCTTTTGAACCTGATTTTACAGTTTTTAATGCTTGTAAAACAACAAACAAAAATTATGAAGCACAAGGATTACATTCTGATGTTTTTGTAGTTTTTAATATCGAAGAAAATATGGCAATTATTGGTGGAAGTTGGTATGGTGGAGAGATGAAAAAAGGGATTTTCTCTATGATGAACTACTGGTTACCACTTGAAGGTAAGTTATCGATGCACTGTTCAGCTAATGTTGGTAAAGATGGAGATACAGCTCTGTTCTTTGGCCTTAGTGGAACAGGGAAAACAACTCTTTCAACAGATCCAAAAAGAAAACTTATAGGTGATGATGAGCATGGTTGGGACGATAATGGAATCTTCAATTTTGAAGGAGGTTGCTATGCTAAGTGTATCAACCTTGATCCACAAAGTGAACCTGAGATTTTTGGTGCTATCAAAAGAGATGCTCTTTTAGAAAATGTTGTTATAAATGAAGATGGAAGAGTAAACTATGCAGATGGTAGTAAGACAGAAAATACTAGGGTTTCTTATCCTATCTATCACATCGCAAATCATGAAAGTTCTTTACAAGGCGGACATCCTAAAAAGATTATCTTTCTAACAGCTGATGCTTTTGGTGTTTTACCTCCTGTTTCAAAGCTTACAAAAGAGCAAGCGATGTACTATTTTATGAGTGGTTATACGGCAAAAGTAGCAGGAACTGAAAGAGGTATTACTGAGCCAGTTGCTACATTTAGTTCATGCTTTGGTGAAGCTTTTTTGCCACTACATCCAACAGTATATGCTAAACTTTTAGGTGAAAAAATTGAAAAGCATAATGTTGATGTTTACCTTGTAAATACAGGCTGGACTGGTGGACAATATGGCATTGGAAAAAGAATGAGTATCAAAGCTACAAGAGCTTGTATAAATGCTATTTTAGATGGTTCTATTAATAACACAACATTTGAAAAAACACCAATTTTTGGTTTAAGTGTTCCTACTTCTTTAGAAGGTGTGGATAGTCACATTCTTAACCCTCGAAATACTTGGGAAAATAAAAGTAGATTTGACGCAACTTTAAAAGAGTTAGCGGGAATGTTTATTGAAAACTTTAAAAAGTATATTACTCCAGAATCAGACTATTCAGGTGCTGGTCCAAAGTTATAACACACAACAATATTAGGGAGATTTTTTCTCCCTAAAATTTCTTACATGTAAGGCAACAAATGTCAAAATTATGGTCAGGTAGATTTTCAAAGAGTGGAGCAAAGCTTTTAGATGAATTTAACGCATCACTCCCTTTTGATAGAAAATTATATGCAGAAGATATAAAAGGTTCAATTGCTCATGCAACGATGCTCGCAAAACAAAAAATACTAACTGAAGATGAAGCCAATAGTATCGTCATAGGATTAACTCAAATTCTTGAAGAAATTGATGCAGATAAGTTTGAGTTTAATATCTCAGATGAAGATATCCATATGGCGGTTGAAAAGCGTTTAATAGAAATTATAGGAGAGACGGGTAAAAAACTGCATACTGCAAGAAGTAGAAATGATCAAGTAGCACTTGATTTTAGACTTTATGTTCAAAAAAATAATCTTCTTCTTCCTAGGTTGCTTGAAGAACTTATACAAACACTCCTATCCATAGCAAAAGAAAATAAACAAACTCTCTTGCCAGGAATGACTCATTTACAACATGCGCAACCTATAAATTTTGCATTTCATATGCTTGCTTATGCAAGTATGTTTAAACGTGATATAGAGAGATTTGAGAGTTCTTATAAGAGAAATAATATCCTTCCTTTAGGATGTGCAGCATTAGCAGGAACGCCTCATAATATAGATAGACAAGAAGTCGCAAAGCTTTTAAATTTTGATAGCGTCAGTGTAAATTGTTTAGATACTGTAAGTGATAGAGATTTTGCGTTGGAAATTTTATTTAATATAGCAACTATGATGATGCATATTTCACGCTTTGCAGAAGAGCTTATCCTTTGGTCAAGTTATGAGTTTAAATTTATAACTTTAAGCGATGAGTACTCTACTGGAAGTTCAATTATGCCACAAAAGAAAAATCCAGATGTCCCAGAACTTTTAAGAGGAAAAACAGGAAGAGTAAATGGAAATCTGATCTCTTTATTAACAGTTTTAAAAGGCTTACCTCTAGCTTATAACAAAGATATGCAAGAGGATAAAGAAGGAACTTTTGATAGTGTAGAAAATGCAATCATATCTTTAAAGATTTTAAATGAAGCTCTTAAAACAATGAGCATTAACCAAGAAGCTATGTTAAGAGCTTGCAAAGTTGGACATTTAAGTGCAACTGATTTGGCTGATTATTTAGTGGCTTACTGTGATATTCCTTTTAGAGAAGCACATTTTATTACAGGACGTGCTGTTGCTCATGCTGAAAGTTTGGGTGTTGATTTAAGTGAACTTAGCTTAGTTGAACTTCAAAAAATAGATGCTCGTATTCAAGAAAATGTTTTAGAAAAACTTGATTTAAGAAACTCTATGAATGCAAGAAACTCTGAAGGTGGTACTTCTCAAGGTTCGACTACAAAACAATTAGAGTATTTTGAAAAATGGTTGGAGGAGAGAAATAGATGAGGCAAAATTTGCCTCGTCTATTTTAGATAAAACTTTTTGAGTCACTATCGCTTAAATGATCCCACTTTAGTTTAGCTCCACCTAAAAGATGGAAATGCAGATGCATAACTTCTTGTCCACCATCATCTCCATTGTTTGTTATCAATCTATAACCATTTTTATCTAAACCTAAAAGAGTTGTAACTTCATGGATAAATGATGTCATTCTTGCCATAATCTCGGGACTTACTTCTTGAAAATTTTGTACCTCTTGTTTTGGAATGATGAGTATGTGAATCGGTGCTTTTGGGTTAATATCATGAAAAGCTAAGAAATTTTCATTTTCTAAAACCTTATTGCAAGGTAGTTCACCATTGATTATCTTTGTAAATACAGTCATGTTTTCTCCTAAATTTTAAATCATGGTATTATATTATAATTTTAATTCCTTACTATAAATTGGATATTTTTTGAGATAAACTTCATCTTCGATTTTTAAAATAGGAATAAGAGATTCTTTGATTAGCCTATACCAAAAATTAACTTCTACTTGGGTGGCTCCATCAACATTTTGTATGGTATACTCTCTTTTTTCATTTAAATCCAATCTATCATCAGATTTTAGCTCATCTGCTATATAAGATATCGTTTCTCTACCGTGTCTATCTAGGTAGAGGGTATTAAGCTTTTTTGTAACTTTTTTTATAATTTGATTGTTTTTCTTGTATAGCACTTCTATCTCAATTTCTCTTCCTGAAAAGCCAGTAGGTACTTTATGAGGAGTAATATTTTCTAAAAGTACATGTAAAAAACCTGATTTATTTTCTAAAGAAATTTTAAGAGACTGCTTTACAATATCACTATTTCTAGCGCCAGCAAAGAGATGTCTCCTTGTTGGTCTTTGGATGGCAGGAGTTGAACCTTTGACATTTGGAGCTATTATGTTGATTTCTTGTTTGCCCATATGACACTCTACACATTTTTCTGTACTTTGTGAGCGTTCATATTCAATCCCAGTTTCATAAAGAGGAATGTTCTTGTCATTTTGAGAACTGTAATGGCAAGCAAAACAGAGTTTGTTTACCTCCTCTTGAAAATGAGGGACTTGTTTCATCTTATGATAAGTTGTTCTATAACTCTCTTCAAATGGCCCTACCATTACATCATTTGGACCAAATTTTAGGGCTTGAAAACCACTGTTTCGATGAGTTTTTTTGTGAGGATTTGAACTATTTGTATCTCCTGCTTTGTACTCTATTTTTTCAACATTATGACAAATAATACAAGAAATTCCATCCTGAGATGTACTATCTTTTAAAGCTTCAGATACTTTTTTGCTCTCTTCATTTTCAAAGCCATAAGCTCTGGAAAGAGAGTAAGAGATATCAGCATCTTTTGTATCCATTCTAGGATTGTGACATTTTCCACATCTTAGTGATTGAACTTCTTTATAGATGAATTTTTTAGCTTCTATGTACTCTAAAGTTTTGAGATAAAGAGGATTTTTAGTCATATGTGATTTTGAGTGTAGAGATGTTTTCCAGTCTTTTCCTTGTTCTTGATGGCAACCTATACAGTATTCGCTTTTTGCAAATCTTTCATCTATCTTAGCTCCAAGAAGCTGGGTTAAAAAACACAAAAATATTAAAGTAACAAATCTCATAAGAGTACCCTCGCAGTGTAGTAGACATAATTGTAACAAAATAAGTTTAAATTAAAATTGAATATTATTCATGATTAACGATTTTTTAATCAATATTTCATTAGAATAGATAAAAATTATTGAAGGTACTAGAATTGAAAAAAATTATAAAATCAGTAAATTCTTGTGAGTCGTTGAAAGAGCTTGAAGCAATTAGGGTTTCTTTATTTGGCAAAAAGGGATATTTTGCAGCAGAGTTTGCAAAAATGAAATCTTTAAGTGACGAAGAGAGAAAAGATTTTGCACAGAATTTAAATAGAGACAAAGAAGATTTTTTAACGCTTTTAAACAATAAAAAGCTGGAATTAGAAGCAGAAGCTATAGCTTATGAAATGAAAAAAGATGGGGTTGATGTAACTCTTTTTAACAAAGATTCTAATGCAGGCGCAATTCACCCTGTTATGGATACTATGGACAAAATCATTGAGTATTTTGTTGCGATGAATTTTTCTATCGAAGAGGGGCCTCTTGTAGAAGATGATTTTCATAATTTTGAAGCCTTAAACCTTCCAAAATACCATCCTGCACGTGATATGCAAGATACTTTTTATTTTGAAGATGGGATGTTGCTTCGTACACATACAAGTCCTGTTCAGATACGAACAATGCTCAAACAAAAGCCACCTATTCGTATGATTTGTCCAGGAGCAGTTTTTAGAAGAGATTATGACTTAACTCATACGCCAATGTTTCATCAAGTAGAAGGGTTGGTTGTGGAAGAAGCAGGTAAGGTATCTTTTGCAAATTTAAAATTTATTTTAGAAGATTTTTTAAAGTACATGTTTGGTGATGTACAAGTACGTTTCCGTCCAAGTTTTTTCCCTTTTACAGAACCAAGTACAGAAGTTGATATCAGCTGTATCTTTTGTAAAGGAGAGGGTTGTCGAGTTTGCTCACATACTGGATGGCTTGAAGTTTTAGGTAGTGGATATGTTGATCCAAACGTATTTAAAGCAGTTGGTTACGAAAATGTAAGCGGATACGCTTTTGGCTTAGGTGTAGAGAGATTTGCAATGCTTTTACACAAAATTCCTGACTTACGTTCACTTTTTGAAGGCGATTTAAGATTATTGGAGCAATTTAGATGATTATTACTAGAGAGTGGCTAAAAGAGTGGATAGATATAAGCAAAATTTCTACAGAAGAAATCTGTAAAACACTCAATGATATCGGCTTAGAAGTTGATAGTGTACAAACTATTCGTATACCAGCGAATGTTGTAATTGGAAAAGTTCTTACATGTAACAAACATCCAGATGCAGATAAGCTAAATGTTTGTGAAGTTGATTTGGGAAATGAAGTAAAACAGATTGTTTGTGGAGCAAAAAATGTAGCTCAAGGGCAGTATGTGGCTGTTTCCAAAGTAGGAGCAATTTTACCTAATGGATTAGAGATTAAAGAAGCAAAACTAAGAGGTGTTGCATCTTCTGGAATGATTTGTTCTTCAAGTGAACTTGGTTTACCAGCGATGGAAGATGGTATCATGGTTTTTGATAGTAGTATTGGAAAGCTTGTTTTAGGAAAAGAACTTTGTGAATATCCTTTGATTAATGATGATATCATAGAGATAGAATTGACTGCAAATAGAGGAGATTGTCTCAGCATACATGGTGTCGCTAGAGATTTGAGTGTACCTTTTGATTTAGATATTAACGCTTTAGAGATAAAAGAGGAAGAAGATAATCAGTTAGGCATAGGAAGAGTTCTCAATGTTGTTGCACATGAAAAAGTTGATGGCTCTTTTTTATTTAAAGTTTATGATAAAAAAGAGATTAAAAGTCCATTCTTAGTAGATTTGCGATTGGCATTTGCTGATTTGTATAAAAAAGATCCGCTTGATAGAGTTTTACAGTACGCTACATATGCAACAGGAGTGCTTTTAAGAGCATATTCACATAACTGTTTTACAACACAACAAGAAAAAGCTACTGTACGAATTAAAAAACACACAAATGGCTTAGATGCTGTTTTTGGTTCTAATTCACAGATGCTCTCTTTTGTTGGTATTTCTCAAATTGATGAGTGTAAAGCAACCTGTGAAGATGAGAGAGTTGTGTTGGAAGCAAATTATACGCATCCAAAGATTATCTCACAAAATAGTGCAAATAAAAAAATCGATTCTGATAAACATCTTTATCGCTCAAGCAGAGGAAGTGAACCTGATTTAGATTTTGGTATGAATTATTTTTTAAATGTACTCAAAGAAAAATCAAACGTTATGATTTATGCAGGAACCCAACAAGTTTTACAAGATATCCATGAAACACATATAACTATCAACTTAGAAGAATTAGCTTTGATGATTGGTGAAGAGATTGATAAAAATACAATTATAAAAATTCTTCAACGATTGGGGTTTGGAGTAAGCTTTAAAAATGAACAAAATATAATGCATGTAAAAGTTCCTACATGTAGACATGATATTTTAAATGAACAAGATGTTTGTGAAGAGATAGTAAGAATAGTAGGTATCGATAATATACGTTCAAAGCCCCTTGTTTTTGCGGAAAGAAATAAGATAAATTCTGCTTATGAAAGCTTTAAAAAACGGCAAATGTATCGTTATAAGGCTGTTGGCGTTGGATTTTACGAAACCTTGCATTTTGTCTTTGATGATTTGTCTCGTATTGAAAAATATGGTTTAAAAACTGTCTACAAAAAAAGAGAACTTTCAAACCCTATTACACAAGAGTTAAATACTCTAAGAACATCTCTTATCCCAAATCTTTTGGATTCAGCTAGTAGAAACTTGAAGTTTGGGAAAAAAAGTATAAGACTTTTTGAAACAGGTATAGTCTTTGATAGAAGCAGAGATGAAAGCTTGAAATTAGGCTTTATCTTTAGTGGTGATGTTGAGAGTGAAAAAATTTCCAATCATGGGAAACCAGCACAGATTGATTTTTTTACTTTTGCACAAAAAATCAGCTCTATTATAGGCGATTTTGAGTTAGAAAAGGGTGTTGTAACTGACAATCTAAGTAGCCCTTATGAGTTTGCAAGAGTGATGATAGGAGAGGAAGAAGTTGGTTTTATCTCTCGTGTTCATTTGGAGATAGAAAGAGAACTTGATTTGCCTAGAACTTATATCTGTGAACTTGATGTAAACAAATTGCCATATGGAAGAAAACAAGCTCATATGTATTCAAAGTTTCAGTTAAGCTCAAGAGATTTAAGTTTGATGGTTCCAAAAACTTTAGAATTTGGAATTTTGAAAAATTTCATTCTTGCTCAAGCGCCACAAGAATTACTTA
The DNA here is from genome assembly GCA_002742765.1 of Sulfurospirillum sp. UBA12182. Taxonomy (GTDB): domain Bacteria; phylum Campylobacterota; class Campylobacteria; order Campylobacterales; family Sulfurospirillaceae; genus UBA6810. The sequence goes on from DLUF01000066.1 coordinate 37,197, forward strand.
AAATCTATCCAATTGATATATATGAATCAGAAGAGTTTGGAGAAAATATAAGCTTGACTTTAAAACTCCAGTTTCAATCTCTTGAAAAAACGCTTGAAGATGAGGAGATAAATAAAATCATTGAGGATTTACTGTTCAATATAAAAGAAAAATTTGGAATTACAATCAGATGAAAAAAATGACCGTATTTCCAAAGTCGCATTTTATTTTTGAAACAGATGAGATTGCTAGTGATAAATCTATCTCGCATAGATGCGCTATTTTTTCACTGCTAGCACAAGAGACCTCTTATATAAGAAACTTTTTAAGAGCTGAAGATACTTTGTGTACTTTAAACATCGTTCAGCTTTTAGGTGCGACTGTTAAAGATGATAACAAAGAGATACAAATCATACCTCCTTCAAAAATTATAGAGCCTCCTTGTATCTTAGATTGTGGTAATTCTGGAACGGCGATAAGGCTTTTGATGGGATTTTTGTCGGCACAAGAGGGTTTTTTTGTATTGCATGGAGATAAGTATTTAGCTAATCGTCCGATGAAAAGAGTGGCAAATCCATTAAGAGATATAGGTGCTAATATAGATGGACGTAAGGATGGGGAACTTGCTCCCATAGGTATAAGGGGTAAAAAACTCTCTTCTTTTGCATATACTTCGCCTATCGCTTCAGCACAAGTTAAAAGTGCACTCATTTTAGCTGGTTTAAGTAGTGAAGGTGTTTGTACTTTTAGTGAACCTGAACTGAGTCGAGATCATACAGAAAATATGCTACGAGGTATGGGTGTTGACATAAAAACTGAGGGTACAACAGTAGTGTTAAATCCTCCTAAAGAGAAGTTAAAGCCTCTTGATATAACAGTTCCAAATGACCCTTCTAGTGGTTTTTTCTTTGCGGTAGCAGCTGCGATTACACCTAATAGTAGAGTTGTTTTAAAAAATATGCTCTTAAATAAAACTAGAATTGAAGCATATAAGGTTTTAGAAAAGATGGGTGTGAATATCGAGTATAAGCAAAAAGAAAGCTCTTATGAAAGTGTAGGAGATATTATTATAGAAGGTCCATTAACTCTAAATTCTACTGTTGTTGAAACAAATATCGCATGGCTGATTGACGAACTACCAGCTCTATCGATAGCATTTGCATGTGCTAAAGGTAAAAGTTTAGTTAAAAATGCCCAAGAGTTACGTGTTAAAGAGAGTGATAGAATTAGTTCAGTAGTAAATAACTTAAAATTATGTGGTATCAGCGTAGATGAGTTTGAAGATGGCTATGAAGTAGAAGGTGGAGAGTTAAAAAGTGCAACAATAAACAGTTTTGGTGACCATAGAATCGCTATGAGTTTTGCAATTGCTGGTTTAAAATGTGGTATGCATATACAAGATACTGCTTGTATCGATACTTCGTTTCCAAATTTTATAGCTTTATTATCTCAGATAGGAAATGTTGAATAAATTATATATTTTTAATAAAGCAAAAACTTCAAGGAGAGGGGTTTTATCTGGACTTATTCCGATAAAAGGAGACAATTAAATGGAAATTAAGCTTGCTAAAAATTATGGTTTTTGTTTTGGTGTTAAAAGAGCTATTAAGATAGCAGAAAGTTCTAAAGATGCCTCAACAATAGGACCTTTGATACATAACAACGAAGAGATAAAAAGATTGAAAGAAAATTTTAATGTCGATACCTTACATAGCTTAGATGAGGTTCAAGATATTAAAAAAGCTATCATAAGAACACATGGCATCCCAAAAGATGATTTACATGAGTTGCAACAAAGAAATATAGACATCATCGATGCAACATGTCCATACGTGACAAAACCTCAAAAGATTTGTGAGCAAATGAGTGACGAGGGGTATGATGTAGTGATTTTTGGAGATGAAGCTCATCCTGAAGTAAGAGGTGTAAAGAGTTATGCTAAAGGCAATGTAAAAGTTGTTTTAAGTATAGAAGAGCTTGAAAAAGAGAGATTTAATTCAAAGATAGCTATCGTTTCTCAAACAACTAGAAAAGTAGATGAATTTTTAAAAATAGTGAATTATTTGGTTCAAAACTATAAAGAAGTGAGAGTTTTTAACACTATTTGTAATGCTACATTTGAGAACCAAGATGCTGCAAGAGAATTGGCTAAAGATGCTGATGTTATGATAGTTATCGGTGGAAAAAACTCTTCTAATACCAAGCAACTCTATCATATTGCTAAAGAGTTTTGTGAAGATAGTTTTTTGATAGAAAATGAGAATGAACTCAAAAATGAGTGGTTTACAGATAAAAAACTATGTGGTATAACTGCTGGGGCTTCGACTCCTGATTGGATTATTGAAAAAATTATTGGAAAAATAAGCAAAATTAAAGTATAATTAGGCACTTTTCATATTGCTATATTTTTAGACGTAGGTTAAAGACTATTTTTGAGAATTTGCAAATGATAAAAAACAAAAATCAAATAAAAAGGGTATGTAATGGCGAATGAGGCGAACGAGGTTGTTCAAACAGAAGCTGCGAACGAAATAGAGGAGATGGATTTTGCAGCAATGCTAGAAGAGTCTTTTAAAAAAGAGTCTGGAAGAGACGCACTAATTGATGGTGTTATTGTAGAGATCAAAGATGATGTTGCTTTAGTTGATGTAGGTAAAAAGCTAGAGGGACGTTTAAATGTTTCTGAGTTACTTGATGCTAAAGGAAATTTGGCGTATAAAGTCGGTGACGCAATCAAAGTTGTTATCTCAGGTTTTAGAAATGAACGACCTAATGTTTCTCATAAGAAAGCTATACGTAAAGAGCGAGTAAAAGACTTCATCGCTGAGTATAAAGAAGACGATGAGAGAGTTATTGACATTAAGATAACTGGTAAAAATAAAGGTGGCTTTATCGCTGAAGGTGAAAATGATGTAGAGTTCTTCCTTCCTCGTTCACAAGCAGCAGTAAAAGATACTAACTCATTAATGGGAAAAACTTTAAAAGTAAAGATTATCAAAATTGATGAGGAAAATGAGTCAATTATCGTTTCTCGCAAGAAATTTTTAGATGATGAAAGAAAGAAAAGAAAAGAAGTTGTTCAAGATTTGATTGATGCTGACCAAGCAGTTGAAGGTACGATTAAAAAGATTACAACTTATGGAATGTTTGTTGATGTTGGCGGTATTGATGGATTGGTTCACTATAGTGAAATTAGTTATAAAGGACCAGTAAATCCAAGTACGATCTACAAAGAAGGTGAAGTAGTTCCTGTAAAAGCTATCAAATATGATAAAGAAAAAAGACATCTTTCTCTGTCTATCAAAGCTGCTATGCCAGATCCTTGGGAAGAGATTAAAGATCAGTTAGAAGTAGGTGATGCTATCTCTGTTACTATTAGCAATATCGAACCATATGGTGCTTTTGTTGATTTAGGAAATGATATAGAAGGTTTCTTACATATCTCTGAAATTTCATGGGATAAAAACATAAAACATCCTCGTGATTATATCGAAGAGGGACAAGAAGTTGATGTAGAAGTTATCGAAATAGATGCAAACGATAGAAGACTTCGTGTATCTTTAAAAAATGTTCTTCCAAAGCCATTTGAAGAGTTTAAAAAGTCTTATAAAGTTGGAGATGTAGTTAAAGGAACTGTAACAACAATTACTAACTTTGGTGCATTTGTAAAAATAGGTAGCATAGAGGGTTTATTACACAATGAAGATGCTTCATGGAGCAGAAATGACAAGTGTAAAGAACTACTAAAAGTTGGTGATGAAATCGAAGTAAAAATTATCAAAATAGATAATGAAAATGAAAAAATTTCTCTTAGTAAAAAAGAGTTAGAAGATAGTCCTATTCAACAGTATTCAAAAAAACATGCAAACGGTGATATCGTAACTGGAACAATCAGAGATATCAAAGAGTTTGGTATTTTTGTTGAATTGGAAGATAACGTGGACGCTCTTATTAGAAAAGAAGATTTAGGTCAAGTTAATGAGGAAGATTTGAAAGTTGGTGACACGATTGAAGCTGCTATCACTTTCATTGATGAGAAAAAGAATCGTATCAGACTTTCTGTTAGAAGACTTTCTAAATTAAAAGAGAGAGAAGTTCTCAAAGAGATCAATAAAGAAGAAAAAATGACTCTTGGAGACATTATCAAAGATCAATTGAAGTAGTCAATGCAAAAAAAGGTACTCTTAGCACTTTTTACAACACTTACCATCATCATTTTTGCGGTTCTTATGAACCTCTTTAGTGGTGATGAGTTGAGTGTGCGAGTGGAAAGAGAGTACCTTTCTCCATCTCAAAAGCAGAATAATCAAAATACTCTATCTGAAAAAACTTGGACTCAAGAGCTTGCTATGTCTAATAGTGTAGATTTTCAATTCCCTGTGAATGAACTTTTTATGCAAATAGACTTAAAGGCTTATGTTCCACCTAAAGTGAAGTTCTTTAGACTTGTAGTAGATAGAACTGATAGATATTCTTTATTTTGTATTTTGCAGACACTATCTTCTTTTAATCTTCCTTTTGTTTTGTCCAAACAAACACAGTATCCAACTGTATATGTGACAAGCAAGACAAAAGAGTCTCTTGATGGTGTTATTAAACGCTTAAAAGAGTATGAAATAGAATCAAAAATCATTGAAGTTTGGCTGTAAATAGACTTTAAAACAGCATTTCAAATAGATAATTAGGATATGGGAGATAGTTATGAAAAATAAAAAAATAATTGTATGTGATGCCATACATTCAAAAGGTTTTGAACTTTTAAATAAAGAAAAAGACATTGATGTTATCGATGCCGTAAAGGTTCCAAAAGATGAGCTTTTAAAGCTTTTAGCAGATGTAGATGTTGCGATTACAAGAAGTTCTACTGATGTGGATGAAAAATTCCTTAACAGTGCTAAAAATCTAAAAGCAATCGTGAGAGCTGGTGTTGGGGTTGATAATGTTGACCAAGAAGGTTGTAGTAGAAGAGGGATAATTGCTATGAATGTGCCTACTGCAAATACGATAGCAGCTGTGGAACTTACTATGGCCCATCTTCTAGGAACTGCAAGAAGCTTTCCTAATGCAAACAATCACTTAAAACTTGATAGAGTTTGGAAACGTGAAAAATGGTATGGTGTTGAGTTATGTGGTAAAAAACTTGGTGTTATAGGTTTTGGTAACATTGGAAGCCGAGTTGCACTAAGAGCTAAGAGCTTTGAGATGGATGTTATCGCTTATGACCCTTATATCTCTGCTTCAAAAGCAACAGATTTAGGTATAGGCTATACAGAAAATTTTGAGGATATTTTGACTTGTGATTTTATCACAATTCATACACCAAAAAACAAAGAGACTGAAGATATCATCTCTTATGATGAAATTGCGAAAATGAAAGATGGCGTAAGGTTGGTTAACTGTGCTAGAGGTGGATTATATAATGAAAAAGCACTTTATGAGGGCATAAAAAGCGGTAAAATCGCTTATGCGGGGATAGATGTATTTTCTTATGAACCTGCTACTGATCACTTTTTACTTGATTTAGAAAATATCTGTGTTACACCACATTTGGGTGCTAATACATTAGAATCACAAGAAAAAATAGCACTTCAAGCTGCTGAAGCTGCTGTGAGTGCTGCTCGTGGAATCAGTTATCCTCATGCACTTAATCTTCCTATTAAAGCAGAAGATTTGCCACCTTTTGTTGAACCATATTTGGAATTGGTACAAAAAATGGCATTTATGGCAGCTCAAATCAACAAAGCTCATATCAAATCAGTAAAAATTGAAGCCGAAGGAGAAGTCGGTGAATATGTCAAATCTCTTTTAACCTTTGCTCTTGTTGGCTCTTTAAAAGAATCAATCGGCAATAAGATAAATTATGTAAATGCAGAGTTTGTTGCGAATGAAAAAGGGATTGAGACAAAATATGAAGCAAAACCTAGTACAAGTGGCTACAAAAATAAAATAACAATAAAACTGACAACTGATAAAAGTGTGACAAATATAAGTGGTACAGTTTTTGGTGAAAATGAGCAACGTATAGTAGGTATCAACGGCTTTAAGTTTGATTTTAAACCTAAAGGGAAAATGATTGTTTTCAAAAACTCAGATGTACCAGGTGTTATCGCTGATATCTCAACAATTCTAGCAAAATCTGGAGTGAATATCGCAGATTTTAGGTTAGGACGTGATGAGCATGGTTTAGCTATGGCGGTTATCTTAGTCGATGAAGATATTAGTAAAAAGTTGATAAGTGAGTTAAATAGCTTAGAGACTTGTATCTGGGCAGAGTACGCTGTATTATAACTTAGATTTTAGGAGTGTGTGTAAAATGAAGTTAAAAGCAAATTTAAAAGAAAATTATAGTCCGTTATATTTTCTTGGTTCTTTAGGGGCTGGTGGACTTAGTGTCTCAATTTATATGTATTTGATGTTTATGATAGAACATCCAAAAACGCCATTAGCAATTTTTGAAGATATATTTCCTTTCGTAATGCAGGGGAATTTAGTCTCTTTTTTAATTGTTATAAATTTAGCATTAGTTTTAGCTTTTGCTTATTTGCATTTTAGATTATTAGCATGGAATATAAAAGAGTATAAAATATTTAAAACAACAGAAAAATTTCAATTGCTTAAAAAAACAAACGATGAAGTATCTTTGATGGCAATTCCTCTTACTTTGGCTATGACTATCAACGTTTGTTTTGTCTTAGGTGCAGTTTTCGTTCCTGGACTTTGGAGTGTAGTTGAGTATCTATTTCCAGCAGCTATTTTAGCTTTTTTAGCTGTTGGAACATATGGTCTTGTGATTTATGGTGATTTTATATCAAGAGTAGTGACAAGTGGTGGTTTTGATTTTGAAAAAAATTCAAACTTTTCACAAATGTTAGCTGTTTTTGCTTTTGCAATGGTTTCAGTAGGACTTGCAGCTCCTGGTGCTATGAGTCATCATGTTAGTGTTTCAGCAATTGGACTTTTTTTCTCGATATTTTTTATGATTCTTTGTGTTGTACTTATCTTAAAGTCCCTTTTCCTTGGTTTTAAATCAATGTATAGATATGGAGTTTCTCCTGAAGCTGCTGGAAGTTTATGGATTTTAATTCCGATTGCAACTTTATTAGGGATTGCCATTATAAGAATCAGTTTTGGTTTAGTTCATAATTTTGCGCATCAACCAGCACCATCAGAGTTGTTTTTTATCACTTCATCAGTTCTCTCTTTTCAAATAGTTGTTGGACTGTTTGGATATAAAATCATGAAAACAATGGGATACTTTCAAAATTTTGTACACTCAGATGTAAAAAGTGCTGCTACTTTAGGATTGATTTGTCCTGGTGTTGCATTTTTTGTATTTGGTATGTTTTTTATCTTTTTTGGATTACTCAAAAACAATGTTGTAGAGATTTTTTCTCCTGCTTATTTTATAGTGTTATTACCTTTTGTGTTTGTGCAAATCAAGACTATAAAAACATTCATAAAGTTACTTATAAAACTTCTTTATAAGGACTAAACATAAAAAGAGGTATAACCTCTTTTTATGATTTTTTATTTTAAACTTTCTTTTTGCCTAGAATTATATAATAGACTTTTATATCAAAATTTTATTTGTAGAGGAAAGTTATGAAAATTTTACTATTCCTCTTTTTTTTGTTCACTTCTCTTTTTGCCTTGCAAGTTGATTATAATAAAGCAAGAGAATTAGCACTCCAAAATAATGCTTTATTGCAACAAAAAATACTAGAATCCCAAGAGGCTACTCTTCAAAAAAGTGAAGTCGATGCACAAAAGTTTGGTCGAGTTTATCTGAGTGAAGAGTTTATGCGAACAAACCAAGCTTCACATGTCTTTGCTTCAAAGTTAGCTTCACGAGAGGCAAGTTTTAGTGATTTTGGATTAGGCTCTTACACAAATCCTAGTGATTTACATGTAAAGCCTTCAGATTTGAATTATCCCTCAAGTGTTCAAGCTTTTGATACTTCTATTGTTTATGAAGTCCCTCTTTTTACAGGATTTAAACTAAGCTCACTCGAAGAGATAGCAAGCTTAGATGTGCAAGCAAAAAAAAGCTTTCTTAGCTTTTATGAGATGCAACTTTTACATCAAGTTTTACTCTATTACAATAAAGCAGTCGCAGCGAAGTATGAGATAGAAGCTGCAAAAAAAAGTTCGGAAGCTATCAAACAAGTTTCGTATCTAGTCTCTTTAAATTATAAAAATGGAATGGCTACGGAAGTAGATACTTTAACGATGAAAAAAAGGGAACTTGAGGCAGCCTCTAGGTATTCTAATGCTACAAATAACTATCAAATAGCCCTTTCAAATCTAAGATTCTTATGCGCTACTAAAGAGATAGATGATGTTGATTCTTTTTATATAAGAGCATTTAACTATGAGGATTTAGAATCTTTACATGTAAAG
>DLUF01000101.1 GCA_002742765.1 Sulfurospirillum sp. UBA12182
ATACATTAAGACAGTTTAATGGTATTAGCGGTTATACAAAGCCTGATGAAAGCGAACATGACTATTTTATCGCAGGGCATAGTTCAACTTCTATATCACTAGCCGTAGGTGCTGCTAAAGCTATTTGGCTTAAAAAAGAGCAAGATGTAAGAGTTCCTGTTGCTCTTATCGGTGATGGTTCTATGAGTGCAGGTATGGTTTACGAAGCTTTAAATGAATTAGGAGATATAAAGTACCCAGTTATTATCATTTTAAATGACAATAAAATGAGTATAGCAAAACCTATTGGAGCTATTAGTAAGTTTCTCTCTCAAGCTATAGCTGGAGATTTCTTTCAAAAAATCAAAAAGAAAACAGAATATGTTTTACAGTATCTCCCAGAATCAGCAACTTATATGGCTAAAAAGTTTGAAGAGAGTTTAAAGCTTATAACACCAGGAATGCTTTTTGAGGAGTTGGGTATTGATTATATTGGTCCAATTGATGGACATAATATAGAAGATTTGATAAAGGCATACGAAAAAGCAAAAAGAATAAAAAAACCTGTGATTGTACACACTCAAACGCTAAAAGGCAAGGGATATGAGATTGCAGAAGGATATGAAGAAAATTGGCATGGTGTAGGGCCCTTTGATATCGATAGTGGAAAGGCTATGAAAAGTAGTGGCAGAAGTGCTACAAAGATGTATAGTGATGCACTTTTGAATCTTGCTAAAACACATGAAAACGTAGTTGGGGTAACAGCGGCTATGCCAAGTGGAACTGGCTTGAGTCAGCTTATGGAAGCCTATCCTAAGAGATTTTGGGATGTAGCAATTGCAGAACAACATGCTGTAACTTCTATGTGTTCGATGGCAAAGGAGGGTTTTAAACCTTTTGTGACAATTTACTCTACTTTTTTACAAAGAGCTTATGATCAGGTTATTCATGATGCTTGTATATCTAATTTAAATGTTGTATTCGCGATTGATAGAGCAGGGATTGTAGGCGAAGATGGAGAGACGCATCAAGGAGTGTTTGATATCTCTTATCTTAGTGCAATTCCAAATATGACACTTTTTGCTCCAAGAGATGAAGCAAGTATGCAAAAGGCTCTTAAATATGCTTATGAACATAAAGGTCCATGTGCTTTTAGATACCCAAGAGGTTCTTTTCTCGAAACCCCTAATGTAGATGCTAAAGATTTTGAATTTGGTAAAGCAGAAATCTTAGAAGAGGCTCAAAGTGATATTTTGTTTTTAGGATATGGGAATGGAGTAGGAAGAGCGTATCAAACCTTAAATTTGCTAAAAAAAGATGGTCTACATGTAGCATTAGTAGATTTAAGATTTGTGAAGCCTTTAGATGTAGATACTTTAAATACTTTAGCAAAAACGTACTCTCGCTGGTATGTTTTTAGTGATAGTGCAAAAATCGGTGGAGTTTACTCAAAGTTAGTTTGTTTGAAAAATGAGTTTGATTGGGGGAATGTAAAGCTAACAACTTTTGAGTATGAGGACAATTTCATCCAACATGGAAGTACAGAATTAGTTGAAGAAGCTTTAGGTATACTGCCAACTCAATTAGCAAAAAGAATTAAAAAAGAAAACAGTTAAAGGGAATCTCCTCTTTAGAAATTCCCTTTAAAAATCAATTATAGTTTATCTGCATTTTTGTTAAGATATTCAGCAACACCACTTGTGCTAGCCTTCATACCTTCATCACCTTTTTTCCAACCAGCAGGACATACTTCACCATATTCATTAGTAAAAAGCATAGTGTCAATCATTCTAATCATTTCATCAATGTTTCTTCCAAGAGGTAAGTCATTTATAACAGCATGCCTTACAGTACCATCTTTATCTAAAAGGAAAGAACCTCTTAGTGCAACACTTTCATCAAAAAGTACGTCAAAGTCTTTAGAAATTTGTTTTGAAAGGTCAGCAACTAAAGGAAATCTTACTTGACCGATACCTCCTTGATTTACTGGAGTGTTCTTCCAAGCAAAGTGAGAAAATTGAGAATCAACAGATACTCCAATAACATTTATACCTCTGCTTGTAAATTCTTCTAATCTTTTGTCAAAAGCGATAATCTCTGATGGACAAACAAAGGTAAAATCAAGAGGATAAAAAAAGATAACAGTTCCTTTTTCTCCAAAGTTTTCATAAAGATTAAAATTTTCTACTATTTGATTGTCTCCAAGAACAGCAGTAGCTGTAAAATTAGGTGCTTTTTTAGTAACTAACATCAATTCTCCTTAAATAATAATTTTTTTCAACAAAAAAATTATAGCAAAAAAACTTTATGAAAACTTTAATTAAAACAATTATGTCACGTTCTAAATTCAGATAGTTTATTGTTTAAAGCCTCTGTCATTTTATTCATATGTTCTGCTGCACTTGCAATCTCTTCTACACTTCTTGCGTTTTGTGTAGAGAGGTTGTTGATCTGTGATATAGAATTGATTATTGCTTCTATATCTTTACCTGTTTCTATATAATTACCAACAGTTTTATCTGCCATTTCTGTTGAGGCTGATATCATGTTAGAAAGTTTTGTAATTTTCTCTTCTACTGCTATTGCTGTTTGGCTTAGTTCTTCGACCTTTTTAGAGTTGTGTGTCATTTGTTCACTAGAATCCATGATAGACTGAACTATCACATTAATTGTTGCATTGATTTCTACTAAAGATTTTTGAGTTCTCTCTGCTAATTTTCTTACTTCATCTGCAACAACAGCAAATCCACGACCATGTTCACCAGCACGTGCTGCTTCTATCGCAGCATTTAAAGCTAAAAGATTTGTTTGATCAGCAATGTCACCTATCACTTGTAAAACATCTTTAACTTGTTCTGTATCTTGTGAGAGCTGTTGAATCTTATGTGCAAGTTCTATCTCTATTGAAGCACTTGTCTTAATCTCTTCTGTAAGAGTTAAAATAGCACTATTTGCTTCTTTTAAATAGTTGTTTGCTTCTAGCATATCTTCTTTAGAAGCTTTGGCCTCATTGATGCCTTCACTCATTTCATTTTTCGTTTTTGCAGCATTCTTTGTTGTTGCATTTACGATAGATGTCGAATCTTCCACAAGTTTACCAACTTCTAGAGATGTTGTAGAGAGTTCATGTGCGACAGATGAGTTTTCAGAAGCTAAATTCTTGGCATCAGCTATAAGAATACGAACTTTCTCGATAAATTTATTGATACCTTCACTTGCTTGGGCTATCTCATCATGACTAACAATTTCTAATTTTCTTGTTAAGTCACCATCTCCACTTGAAAGATTATTTGTTCTATCTATGAGGTTTACAAGTGGTTTAGTTACTATTTTATTGATAACAATCCAGATGATAATAGCCATCAAGATAGTCATGATACTAGAGGCTAAAAGCATATTATTGCGTAGTTTTGTATTTGCTTCTTCAAAATCTGCTAGATTTGCTACTCCTACAAATATAAGATTCCATCTTGGAAAGTCCATAAAAGCGAAAGTTTTTTTGATTCCGTTTTCATCTAATGTAATTAAACCATTTTTCTTTTCTATGATTTGTTTATCAACTTCAGAAGAAATTGGTTTACCGTCTAGCGTTGGATGGATGTCATAAGCGTTTGATTTAGTATTGATTGCATAGTAGTAACCATTTTCACCAATTTTTAAAGTATTGATTTTTTCTTCTAAAACTTTCAAACCTTCAGTAAAGTCATAACCAATAAAAAGAATTCCAATTACTTTATCATCAGCTACTATAGGTGCATAAACTGTGATATAGTCTTTTCCAAATAGTCTAGCATTTCCAACATAAGTCTGTTTTTTCATAATTGGTTCATAAGCAGGAGATTTTGTTCCCAAAAATGTACCCATTGCGCGACTTCCATCCTCTTTTTTTAAAGATGTTGAAATACGCACAAAATCATCACCACTTCTTGCAAAAATAGTTGCAACTCCTCCTGTCATGTCTGTAAACTTCTCTACTTCTGTAAAGTTGTTATTCATGATGGTTCCACCTTGTGCCATCATAGGAGTTGAAACACCATTTACAAGTATTTTTTCATCTTCATTAACAAAAAAGATACCAAATTCACTTGCAAATATATTATAAAGTTTTTTTGCACTCTCTTCTAAAGAGGCATTATATACTTCAACAGTTGTTTGCATTTTGGCAATATTTTCATTCAGTCTACTATTTGTTTCATTATTAATATAACTACTTAAGTAGCTTGTTATATAGAAGATAAAAAGTAGCATAGAAACGACAATAATTGTAATTTGTAAACTGATTACCTTCTTTGAGATTGTATTAAACATAAGATTCTCCTTAATCCATAAGCACTTTATAGAATTTTACACGATGTAAGATAATTAATGTCTTAAGTGGTAAAAATAAATTGTCTAAATTATAAATGAAAGAATAAGAAAAGAAAAAGATTTTAATAATTCTTTAACATAGTTTTGATATAATTTCCTTGTTATTTACAATCATAATTTAAATGAAGGAGAAATGATGGCAGTAAAGATTACTGATGTATGTATCAGCTGTGGTGCTTGTATAGACGAATGTCCAGTTGAAGCTATCGTTGATGAAGATGATAATCCAACGGGAGAAGATATATACTATGTTTACTCAAACAAATGTGTTGAGTGTGTAGGACATCATGATGCACCAGCGTGTGCTGAAGCCTGTCCAACAGAGGGTTGTATAGTATGGGATGCTGTTGTAGATGGACAACCAAGTCGTGACGATATTGGTGCTGATATGAGAGATGGCAATACCCCTTGTGCAGAATAAAAAAAGGAGCTAAGCTCCTTTTTTCTCTTTTTTTTAAATTAATATAATAAATTTAATAAAATTTAAATCTTTTTTTTGGTATACTCCCACGTTCTGACCTCTAACAAAATAATTTATATAATACAATTAGGAGAATATTTATGGAGCGTACATTATCTATAATCAAACCAGATGCAGTAGCAAAAAATGTTATTGGAAAAATCATTGATAGATTTGAAACAAATGGACTTAAAATCGCAGCAATGAAAAGACTACAGTTAAGTACAGCAGATGCAGGTGCTTTTTATGCAGTACACGCTGCTAGACCTTTCTTTGGAGAACTTGTTGAGTTCATGACGAGTGGTCCAGTAGTAGTTATGGTTCTTGAAGGTGACAATGCAGTAGCTAAAAATAGAGAACTTATGGGTGCTACAAACCCAAAAGAAGCAGCACCTGGTACTATCAGAGCTGATTTTGCAGAAAGTATTGATGCTAATGCTGTTCACGGAAGTGATAGCTTGGAAAATGCAAAAATTGAAATTGAATTTTTCTTTGCAAAAAGAGAGATTCAATAAAAAGATTTTAAAAGTATTTATATGGAAATTTTGTTTAAAAAAATTCTACACAATGACGTAAATTTTGAGACAGAATTTGAAAATATAAAATTTTTTGGTATTGCAAAAAGAGAATCGAAAGATTTGGTTTTATGCAAAGGAAAGTTAAGAGGAAATATATTACATACTTGTGATAGATGTGGGGAAGAGTTTAGTCTTTTAATAGATGAAGATTTAGAACTTTTTGCAAGTGATGGCATATATAAAAAAGATGATTCACTAGATGTAATAGAGTTTGAAAATGGTATCTTAAATTTTGAAACTTTACTTGTTAGTGAAGTAGAAGCTATAAAAAGTGATTATCATTACTGTGATAATTGCAATAAAATATGATTTAATTCTAAGGAG
>DLUF01000013.1 GCA_002742765.1 Sulfurospirillum sp. UBA12182
CTTGTCTTCTTTGATTATCTGGATCGGATTGAAAATCACCAAACAAAATCTTGCAAAGGCACTCTCATGATACGCTCTCTCCCAAGAAGTAAAAAATACAACGTACTTTTTCTTGTATATATCATCACTTTTTATCTCTTTTTGTTTGCACCCTTAGTGGTGACTTGTGTTTTGGCATTTAATAATTCTGATTTTCCAACCTTGCCTTGGAAAGGTTTCTCTCTTGATTGGTTTTTCTCTGACACAAAACAGAGGCTTGGTTTATGGCATGATTCAAATAGTTTGCAAAGTATCGTTGTGAGCATACAAACTGCTTTTTTTGTCTCTATCTTTTCGCTTCTCATTGGTACGATGGGAGCTTTTTTGTTTGAGAGGGAAAATTTTAGATTTAAACAGGCATTTTACTTTTTAGCTTTAGCACCTTTAGTAATCCCAGGAGTTATTTTAGGTATATCTTTGCTTTTAGCGACAAATACAATAGGCGTTTATATGGAAGAGACTTTTGGGATAGATGTAGGGATTTTGAGACCGAGTTTTTGGTTGGTTGTTATCGGTCAAGTCTCTTTTATCTCTACCTTTGTGCTTTTGGTGATTTCTGCAAGATTGAAAAAATTTGACAATACTCTTTATGAAGCGGCATTGAACTTGGGTGCGAACAGATTTGATACTATCAGATTGATTATATTGCCATTTTTGAAACCAGCACTCATAGGGGCTGGAGCGGTTGCTTTTTTAATGAGTTTTGAAAATTTCAATACAACACTATTTTTGGTTGGCTCTGATACAACTTTACCCATTAATCTCTATCTTCAAGTGCGTGATGGAAGTACACCTATCATCAATGCCATCTCCTTTTTGTTGATTGTAACGACCTCTATCATGGCTGTAGTGAATCTGGTTTTAACAAAAAAAGAGAGAGTGTAAGATGGATTTTTGGACACATTTCAAAGACAAAGAGCATCTTTTGATTGCACATCGTGGTGCTAGGGCATTTCGAGCTGAAAATACGCTCAGTGCTTTTGAAAAAGCTGTGGGTAAGTGTGATGCCATAGAGTTTGATGTTGGATTTAGCAAAGATGGAGTTGCACTCATCTTGCATGATGATACGCTAGAGCGTACGAGTGATGTACAAAATCATCCAGAATTTTCAAAGCCTTTTAGGCTAGTTGATTATACCTATGAAGAGCTTTTGAAGCTTGATTTTAGCTCTTGGTTTTTGCAAACTGATCCTTTTTTGAGTATAAAAAATGGTTTGGTTTCCTCTTTGGAGTTAGAAAAACTACCTATTCAAAGGATTCTCAAACTTGAAGAACTTTTGGTTTTTTTAAGACAAAATGATATGTATGCAAATTTGGAGATTAAAGATTTGAGTGGGACAAAGTTTGAAACTACTGGAGTTGAAGAAATTTTAAAAATTCTCAAAAAAACAAATACTCAAGAGCGTATCTTAATCTCCTCTTTTAATCACAAACACCTCCAAGAAGCTTATAAACTGAGTCCAAATATACCACTAGCAGCTTTAGTCGAAAATGAACATCCACAAGATTTGATTGAGTATTTGACAAGCTTACATGTAAAGGCATATAACCCTGATTTTGAGATTACAGATGAGGCATTGATAAAAGAGTTAAAACGTGCAGGTTTCTTTGTCAATGTCTTTACGGTTAATGAAAAATCAGATATCAAAAAACTCTTTAATTGGGGTGCAAAATCAGTCTTTAGTGATTATGTCTAAAGACTGATTTGACTATTTTTTTAGTTTAGCTTGCTCTAACTCCCAATACTCCATCTCAAAGCTTTGAGCTTCATTGATACTCACATATCCTCCAAGTTTATCAGCTTTTAAAACAGCAAGCATAGTATGTTCAACAATGTCATTGATGATGCTAGCTTCTTTTTCATTTTTGCCAAAACTAATAACTCCAAAATCTTTGACGATAGCAAAATTTGGAGTAGGATTGAGGCATATCTCATCTTTTGCAAAAGTTTGAAAATAGCTTATATACTCTTGTTCATACTCAAAAAATGCTTTTTCCAAAGTAGTGTCTTCTAAGATAAGAGGATATCTTTTAGTGCGGATGATATGTTCAGGAGTCAAGACACCCCTTGTTGCAAATTGTTTTAAATCTGGTTGGGAAGCGTAGAATTTCGCAAGAGGTGAGGTGTTTACATGTAAAGATACTTCAAAGCCTTTTTCTTTAGAAATCTTCTTTTGAAGAGCTTTTGTATCGAACTCTTTTTTTACATGTAAGTTTTGTATATGTAAAGGTGCGTGAGTTTCTAAGAACTCTTCTGCTTGATTTACTGCTTCTATCATCTTCTCATAAGAAGCTTTTGGGTCATCATCAAAAGTAAAAATTCCATGATGATGCAAGATAATTCCCTCACAACTCTCCCAGTCAAAATCTCGAGTTATCTCATAAATTTTGCGAGCAAGGATAAACCCAGGCATCACATAAGGAACAATCAAGAAATTAGGATAAAGCTTTCGTATGAGTCGCTCTCCCTCTTTTGAGTTAGAGATGGTAACAACAGCGTCAGCATGAGTGTGGTCAACGTATTTGTAAGGGATAAGTGCATGGAGGATAGCTTCAACTGAAGGATTAGGTGCGCTTTTATCTAGCATCGCCTCTTTTTGTCCTTTTACCATATCGCTATCACTAAGATACTCTAATTTTGCCATCTCTAAGAGAGTTTGCATCTTAACAGGGGCAAAACCTTCTGCTTTAATGGAGACTAAATCCCAACCACTTCCTTTTACGTATAAGATTTCTTCATCGTTAACTTTTGTTTTTACAGAAGTGTTGCCCCCACCATGTAAAACTAAGGCATCACTTCTTCCAAGTAGGTTGGAAGTGTAAACACGTAATTCTAAATCACTTTTGAAGTTTAAAGCTTCTTGTTCATTCCATAAATTTTTCATACAATCTCTAAATCATGAGAGTATTTATCTGCACAGTAAGGCTCATAATGTGTTTTATAGTGGTTATAATGTGCTGACGCCTTATGCTCATCGAGTGCTTTTTCATCACGCCATGACTCGATAACTATAAATTTACGTGGTTCCTCTTTTAACTGATAGATGTCATATAGTAAACAACCATCTTCTGCTTTTGAAGCTTGTACCATAGAGTGGAGTAAAGCTTTCATCTGGTCTATACAATCCTCTTTTGCTATAAAAGTTACTTGTTTTGTTATCATAGTAGTTCCTTCTTCGGTAGTTACGTAATTTTAACATAAATTTTTTAATCTAAATTAAGAAAAATTCAATATACTATGCACAATTTATTTTATAAGGCTATGTTATGAAAAAAGTTTTATTCTTAAGCGCTGGAAGTCCTTGCAGAGCGGTCGTGGCAAAAGCTATTTTATCAAAAGATTTAAAAGAAAATAAAGAAGTCTCTTTTGATGGGGCGGGTATAGATGAAAATAAAAAAATCAATGAAAATGCGATTAAAATTCTTCAAGAAGAGGGAATTGACTTAGAAACTCTCTCGCCAAAAATCCTCAAAGATGTAAAAGAAAACCATTATGATTTGGTTTTGACTATTTGTGAACACTCAAAAGAGGTTTGCCCTAAATTTCCAAAACAAATTCCAACAATTCACTTAGAGTTTCCAATCATAGACAATGAAAATGAAAAAACATGTAGAGAGTTTGTAGCAAGACTCAGAAAAGTTGCTGAACCTATAATCTTAAGAGAGTTATTTTAAAAGGTATTCAAAAAGTTTAAAACCACTTCCAGCTGCAAATACAGTACAAAAAACATTTAAAAAGATATTTAGACCACCTAAAAGAAAACTTCCTTGATTTAAGAGCCAAAAAGTCTCTAATGCAAAAGTAGAATAGGTGGTTAATGCTCCCATAATTCCTGTTGATAAAAATGACTTTAAAGGGGTAGAAAAAAATTGAGTATAAGTAAAAAGGGCAAATAAAACTCCTAATATAAGGCTTCCAATGATGTTTACTCCTAGTGTTCCAAAGGGTAAATCATGAGGGAGATTTCTGTTTATAAGACCATTGAGATAAGCTCTACTAATAGCTCCTATAAAGCCTCCACTACCTATGGCTAGAATTGTTTGCCAACTCATGTTTTAAACACTCCTCCATCTTATCTTTCATCTTTTCATACCATTGCTCATCATCACTAGGAGTGATAGTATCTAAGAAAGTAACAGAAACATTACCGCTTTTAGCTCTAAATTTTTGAGAATCCAAGATAGTTCTTGTGTTTGTCAAAATAACAGGTTGAACTTTAAGATTAAGTTTTTCTGCTAGAATTTTTCCACCACTTTGAAATTTGAGTAATTTAGCCCCATCTCCTCTAGTACCTTCAGGAAACATTGCGATAACTCTACCTTTAGACAATCTGTCTTTACTTTCTTTAATGATTTTGATGATGGAACGTTTGTCTTTTCTATCGATAGCTATCATTTTTGGTGCATTGATAATATGCCCAAAAAGAGGTATCTTTGCTATCTCCTCTTTTGCAATCCAGCATAAATCTTTTCCATAAATCATCTCTAAAACAACTATATCAACTAAGCTTTGATGGTTAAGTAAGAGAAGCTGTGCATCTTTATCAATCTCGCCTTTTTGTATAACGTTAAATCCCATAAGAAAAGATTGCATTTTTGCCCATCTTTGACGGATAGCATAAGTTTTATCTCTAAAGATATACATCAAAACAATAATAATCAAAACGGTAATTACAAATTCAATTAAGATAAAAACAGCTTTAATACGAGATAACATCACTCTCCTTTATCCAACCAATTTTTTCATTTGGAAGTAAAACTTTGATATATTGATTTTTATTGCCAAGTTTTTCTGCATACATAGGTCTATCAACGGTATAAAAAATTGTCGAATTTTCTGTTGGTAAAATTCTCACTTTTGAATTTTCTTGGATTTTGACACTATGGATGGGGAGTTCTTCATAAATTCCAAGACCTAGTGTAAAAAGCAATAAAACGATATATATAATTTTGCCTCTTTTGAGGTAAAAATAGATAAATAAAAGAGACATCAAACCTAAAAGGGCATATCTATAAATTTGTAAACTACTCTCTTTTGGATTAAGCCCTATTTGCGTACTGACTTTATCTTCATCGACAAGGATTGGAAGAGTTATCTTTTTGAAGTTATCATCTAAGAGATTAAAGTAGGTAAAAGAGAACTCTTTGACATGTTCAGGAACAATCGCGTAGTAAAAGATTTTTGAAAAAGGCAAATTAGTAGTTTTAGAATCAATTCCATCTCTACTAACCCATTGCAAAGAAAAATCTTCCAAATTTGAAGTATCGGCTTCCATCTCTATAACAATGATATAATTTTCATCATCATAGTAGGTTGTTTTATATTTATTGATTTCTAAAGAGTTTGCTATCACTGAGCTGAAATGTTTATCTTTATTTAACTCTATGATATTTGTTTGTGCTTTATGGAGAGTTTCTGATTCGATCACTCGATTTTCAAAAAGAAGATGAAAAGAGAGTTCAGGGAAAGAAGCCTCTTTGGTATTTACTTTGATGTAATAAGTATTGTAAAAGATGTTGTCGCTATACCATTGCCACTTTGCATCTGGATTGAGAATTTCTAGTGAAGCGATATCATAATTTTCAAAAGAACTAGTGATATCTTCAAAATCTTTATTTGCGATAAGAGCTTTAATCTTTATCGGAAAAACTTGCCCCACATAGACTTTTTGTGGAACTTCCTCATAAGAGAGAAAGATAGATTTTTGTTTTGGTAGATTAGCCTCAATAACTGATTCTTCTGAGAGATTTGCATCATTTGCGTATGCAAAAACAAATAAAAGAAGAAAAGAGGCTAATTTAACCAAAACTTTTTTCATATTTATTTTATGAACCCTTGGAGCATTTTCACCCCATCACTTGAGCCAAGAAGTGTTTCGATAGCCCTTTCAGGATGTGGCATAAGCCCAAAAACATTTTTATTTTTGTTACAGATACAAGCGATAGAATCGATTGAACCATTTGGATTGTCAATTTGTCCATTTTCATCGACATACTTTAAGAGAACTTGATTGTTTGCATAAAGCTCTTTTAATCCCACTTCATCTATAAAATAGTTACCTTCGCCATGTGCGATAGGAACATTCAAGATTTCTCCAACAGAAAATTTTTGTAAAAAGGTATTGTTGTTATCTATTACTTGAAGGTGTTGGTATTTTGAGATAAAGTGAACGTTTGAGTTTCTTTTCATAGCACCAGGAAGAAGTCTCATCTCTAAGAGCATTTGAAATCCATTACAAATTCCTAGTACATAGCCTCCAGAATTTGCAAAAGAGATAACATCTTTCATGATAGGAGAAAATTTGGCGATAGCAGCACTTCTTAAATAATCCCCATAACTAAAGCCACCAGGAAGTACTACTAAATCTATATCTGAAGGAAGTTTCTCTTCTTTATGAAATACAAGTGTTACTTCTTGTCCAAGCTTCTCATAAGCGTATTTAGTGTCAATTTCACAGTTTGTTCCAGGAAATACAACAACAGCTACTTTCATATCAACTTCTCCTTTTTGCCGAGTTTTGTTTGGCAAAAATTCCTCTCACTGAAGCTAGTTTTTTGCGTAGAATTCGAAAACTTCATTACAGTATCTCTATCTCGTAGTTTTCGATAACAGTATTAGCTAGTAGCTCTTCACACATATCTGTTACTCTTGCTTTTGCTTTTGTTACATCACTCTCATCTATATCAAGCAAAATTTGCTTTCCAACTCTTACATCAGCTACTTCGTTAAAACCCAATGAACTGAGTGCATGATGTACAGCTTTCCCTTGAGGGTCTAAAACACCAGCTTTTAACTGTATATTTACTCTGATTTTCATATTTGATTGTCCTTATTGTTTTTCTAAAATTCTTTTTAATACCTCTTCATAGGCAACTTTTACATTTCCAAGGCCTTGACGAAATCTATCTTTGTCCATTTTTTCATTTGTGTCCATATCCCAAAAACGGCAACTATCAGGACTGATTTCATCTGAAAGTAAGATATTTCCTTCTTTATCAACTCCAAACTCAACTTTAAAGTCAACAAGCTTTAATCTTCTCTCTTCAAAGAATTTTTTCATGATAACATTGATTTGACGTCCTAGTCTTTTTAACTCTTCTAAATCAGACTCACTTTTTACCAAATCTAGCATCAAACAGTGTTCATCATTTAAGATAGGATCACCTAAAGAGTCATCTTTATAGTAAAACTCTACAAGAGTGAAAGGTAAAACAGTTCCATCAGCGATACCTAAACGCTTCGATAAAGAGCCAGTCGCAATGTTTCTCACAACTACTTCGATAGGAATGATTTTTACTTTTTTTACAAGTTGTGTTGTATCATCTAGTGTTTTAACAAGATGTGTTTTGATATCATGTTCTTCTAAAAGAGCAAAGAGTTGTGTACTGATTTTACAATTGAGTGCACCTTTTCCCTCTTCATTACCTCTTTTTTCAGCATTAAAAGCAGTTAAGTCATCTTTGAACTCTGCAACCAACAGGTTTTCATCTTCAGTTTTATAAAGCTTTTTACCTTTTCCTTCATATAGCAACTCTAGCTTTTGCACTTGCAATCTCCTATTTGATTTTTGATTTAATTTTTAAAACTTTTATAATGTCAACAGCACTTTTTAGCTGTAAATCATTATATAGCTCTTCTTGGGTGATCAACTTTTCTTTCTCATCTTTGCTTAGTTTTTTTGCCTCTTTTTTCTCATTTACTTTTTCTAATTCACTCTCTAAATGTTTTTTCAATTCTTGTTCTTTTATACTAAACTCATCCTCTTTTTGTGGTACTTTTCCTGGATAAACAACGATATCATGTGTAACACCCACAGCTTGGATAGTTCTTCCACTTGGGAGATAATATCTTGCGATTGTAAGTCTCAAAGCTTCACTCTCATCAATAGGAAGGATGATTTGAACACTTCCTTTTCCAAAAGTTTTCTCTCCGATTACCACAGCACGTTTATGGTCTTGTAACGCTCCACTGACGATTTCACTCGCACTCGCACTTCCTCCATTTACCAAAACAGTTAATGGAATATCCTCAATGGTACCTTCCATAGTTGCTTTGTATTCGCTATTTTGTGTTTCATCACGTCCTTTTTGTGAGACGATAACTCCCTGGCTTACAAACAAGTCGGTTAAACCAACTGCTTGGTTTAAAAGTCCACCAGGGTTGTTTCTCAAATCAAGTATAATTCCACTTACTTTAAGATTTTTTGAGAGAGCTTCTTTCACTTTTCTAACTACATTCTTATCAAAGTTTGTAACCCTCACATATAAGATATTTTCATTTTCTATAATTTTTGTGTAAACAGAATCAATTTTAATGATATCTCTTGTAATAGGGATTTCTAATGGTTTGTTTTCACCTTCTCTAACGATGGTTAATGTGAGTGAAGTTTGTGGTTTTCCTCTCATAAGACCGACAGCTTCATCAATAGTCATGTTAAGTGTTGATTCTTTGTTGATTTTAAGGATAATATCTCCAGCTTTAACCCCAGCTTTATCAGCAGGAGTTCCTTCCATGGGTGCTATAATGGTGAGTGCACCATTTCTCATCCCAATAGTGATACCAAGTCCACCAAATTCGCCTTCAGTTTGGATTTGCATCTCTTTGAAGTGTTTTGCATCCAAATAAGATGAATGGGCATCAAGATTTTCAAGAAGTCCTTCGATAGATTTTGTGATAATTTCATTGACTTTTAAATCATCTACATAATATTTTTCAACAGTTCCTAGAACTTTTGTGTATTTTGCAAGTGCTGAGAGTCTTGATTCTTCTTTTGCTTCTTGTTCATTAGCAAGTAAAGATGTAGAGAACAACACCACAGCGCCAATCATCGTTGAAGCAAAGCCTATGGTTATGAATTTGAGATGTTTCATGTGTCAAAATACCCTATATGTCAGACTAAGAGATTAGCCCTTTTTTAATAAAGATTGATTATATAAAAAGTTCCCTAAAAAATCTATAAATTGACTTAGCAAAAGTTTGAAAAAAGGCTTTAAAAATCGTCAAAAAAAAGATAATCCAAATTACTATTGGATAAAGTACGTGTTACGTAGGTCAAAATATCTCTATATATTTGCAAAAGACTATCACTTGATATAAAAGAGTGATAGTATAAAACATATCTAGCTAAATAAACTTGACATAAACTCACTAAAGTTGTATAATTTTTCTAACTAAAATTTACGGAGGTTTTTTATGAATTCCTTATTTGAAAAATTAACACATCAGATGACAAGCACCATCGAGAGTGCTATTAGTTTAGCTTTGCACTCAAAAAATTCAGAGGTAGTCCCTTTACATGTACTTTGGTCACTTTTGACAAATTCAAGTTCGATTTTAAACCAAGTTTTTAACAAAATGAGCCTTGATAAGGCTGCGATAGAACTGGAAGTGAAAAGTGAAATCTCAAAATTACCAAAATCAAGCCATGTCAGCAAAGAAAATATCAAACTTTCCAAACAGTTAGTTGAGTCTTTGCATGTAGCTGAGGGATTGATGAGTAAGCAAGGAGATAGTTATCTTGCTGTTGATACATGGATTGTAGCCAATTTAGACAGCTTCAAATCAGTGCTTTCAAAATATACAGATATCTTAACACTCAAAAAGAATTTTGAAGCTTTACGAGGTGGTAAAAAAGTAGATTCGCAAAGTGCCGATGAGCATTTAGAATCTTTAGAAAAGTTTGGAATTGATTTGACTGCTAAAGCACAAGAGGGCAAACTAGACCCTGTGATAGGACGAGATGAGCAGATTCACAGAATGATGCAAATCCTCATTAGAAAATCAAAAAACAACCCTATCCTCATAGGTGAACCAGGAACTGGTAAAACTGCGATTGCTGAAGGTTTGGCTTTAAAAATAGCGGCAAATGACGTTCCTATAAGTTTACAAAACAAAAGGCTTATCGCTCTTGATATGGCAGCCCTTATAGCAGGAGCAAAGTATAGAGGGGAGTTTGAAGATAGGCTCAAAGCAGTTATAGATGAAGTAAAAAAAGATGGCAATATCATCCTCTTTATCGATGAGATTCATACCATAGTAGGAGCGGGTGCTAGCGAGGGAAGTATGGACGCTGCAAATATCCTAAAACCTGCTCTTGCACGTGGAGAGTTACACACAATAGGCGCTACAACTTTGAAAGAGTATAGAAAATACTTTGAAAAAGACGCAGCCTTACAACGCCGTTTTCAACCTATCAAAGTTGATGAACCAAGTATCAATGAGGCTTTACAGATTTTAAGAGGTATCAAAGAGTCTTTAGAGAGTCATCACGGAGTAAATATCCAAGATAGCGCGCTTATAAGTGCTGCAAAACTCTCAGATAGATATATTACTGATAGATTTTTACCAGATAAAGCGATAGATTTGATTGATGAGGCAGCGAGTGAACTTAAGATGCAAATTGAGTCTGAACCAACAGAGTTAAGCAGAGTAAAAAGAGAGATTAGCGCTTTACTTGTTGAAAAAGAAGCTCTCTTAATGGAAAAAAATAAAAAGAATGAAGAGAGACTTAAAGCCATCGAAAAAGAGGTAGGTGATGCAAAAGAGAAACAACAAGCTTTAGAAGCACGTTTTGAAAATGAAAAGAGTGTTTTTGATGGATTTTCTACATGTAAGAGCGAGCTTGAAACACTCAGACGTGAAGCTGAACTAGCAAAGAAAAACAGTGATTTCAACAAAGCTGCTGAGATTGAGTATGGAAAAATTCCAGAGCTTTTGAAAAAAGAGGAGAATCTCAAAGCTAAATGGGAAGAGATGGTTGCTCTTGGAACTCTCTTTAAAAATACTGTTGATGAAGAGATGATAGCAACTATCGTCAGTAAGTGGACAGGAATCCCTGTAAACAAAATGCTCCAAAGTGATAAACAAAAAGTTCTTGATATAGAAGATAGACTAAGAGAAGAAGTTGTTGGACAAGATAAAGCTTTACATGCAATTGGTCGAGCGATTAAGAGAAATAAAGCAGGGCTTAGTTCTCAAAACAGACCGATAGGAAGTTTTCTTTTCTTAGGACCAACAGGAGTTGGTAAAACACAAAGTGCTAAAGCTTTAGCAAATTTCTTGTTTGATAGTGAAAAATCTCTTGTGAGATTTGATATGAGTGAGTATATGGAAAAACACTCTGTTTCTCGTCTTGTTGGACCACCACCAGGATACGTTGGATATGAAGAAGGGGGACAGCTAACAGAAGTGGTTAGGAGAAAACCATATAGTGTTGTCCTTTTTGATGAGATAGAAAAAGCACATCCTGATGTCTTTAATATCCTTTTGCAAGTGCTTGATGATGGACGTTTGACAGATAACAAAGGTGTTATAGTAGATTTTAAAAATACGATTATCATCCTTACTTCAAACATCGCAAGCGATAAGATTATGGAAGACCCAGCAAATTGTGAAGCGAGTGTTATGAGTGAGTTAAAAAGAAACTTTAAACCAGAGTTTTTAAATAGACTTGATGATATCGTTATCTTTAATCCTCTAGGACTTGCACAGATAGAGGCTATCGTGGATATCATTTTCAAAGAGTTACAAGGTAAACTTCAAGAAAGAGATATCAAAGCAAGTTTGAGTCAAAGTGCTAAAAAACTTATAGCTTCGGCTGGATTTGACCCAGTTTATGGTGCAAGACCTCTTAAAAGAGCACTGTATGAGTTAGTAGAAGATAGATTAGCAGATATGATACTTAGTGATGAAATCCATGATGGAGATAATCTACTTATCGAAGTAGAAAACGAAAGTATAATTATCAAAAAAATATAGCTTTACATGTAAGCTTCAAAAAGATACTCTGCGATGATTCGTAGGGTATCTTTGTCATATCCTAACTCAGGCATAATCTCGTACTTTTGGATTTGCTCTGGCATAAGCGCTGTTTTGGCATTTGGTTTGAGTACCCAAATCGCCATGTTCTCTACAAAGTCTTCTTTTTTTGGATAGATTTTTTTATATGCTTGTATAACTTTTTGTATCTTCGGAGCTGATTTATCAGTATCAACCCTGTGACAAGTGACACAATTGCCCTCAAAAAGTGTTTGCCCAAGAGTGACTGCGTACATGTAAAGGTTTAAAGAAAACAAAATAACGATAAATCTCACTCTCAACACTCCTATAAAATCTGCATATAATCTTACAGTTAAAAAGTGCTATTTTGCTTTGATATAAGTCAAAAAATCAGCAAAAAGAGTTTTTAAATAGAGCTTGTTTCCTTATCTTGTAAAAGTTTTGAAAATACAGAATTTTGTGGCTCATCCATCTCTAGTAGAGTTTGTATCATAGCTTGAGTTGAAAATTTTTGTTCTGATTTACTGTTGTCTAAACTATCTTGGAGCTTTTCTAAAAGTTGTTTTTTAAAATCAGCTACAAGAGCATCTATATCTTTGAGACTCTCAGGATTGTCTCCCATCTCTTTTAAAAGTTTTTCTTTAAATTCTTCAACCATTTTATCAATTTTCTCTTGATTTAAATCTTTTAAAAAAGCAGCAGCTCCTTTGGAAAGTAAATCTTCTATAAATTTTTCTACATCTATGCTATCGGCTTTTTCATCCTCTTTAGATGTAAGAATATTCCCATAAATGTCATTAAATGAAGTTGTTTTTTCCTCTTTTTTGGATGTGTTTTGTGTATCATAAAGAGTATTTGCATAATTGTTTGAGATTTGCATTATAAGTCTCCCAATCTTTTACTTTAATCTTATAAAAGCAAAAAATATTCCTTTAAATGATAGATATATTTGTTTCAAGAAAATCCCATTTATTTATCTTTTTTTGGTAGCATAAACTTTTTAATCGGTTTATAGGGGATTTTTATGAGGTACATAAGCAACACAATAGATTTAAAAAGAGGCAGCGTAGAGGAAAAACGCCAAGAGATAAGAGACTATTTTTTACAAACATATACACTCGATGAGAAACTTTTTGAGATGCTCTCATCTGTGAAAAACATTTATGAACAACCAAATAAACTAAGACATCCTTTGATTTTTTATTTTGGTCATACCGCTACTTTTTTTATGAATAAACTCAACGCTTCAAACATAACACAACAGCGTATCAACAAATCTTATGAATCCATCTTTGCTATCGGTGTAGATGAGATGAGCTGGGATGACTTGAACAGTGAGAATTATGCTTGGCCAAGTATAGCAGATACCAAAGCGTATAGAGATGCAGTCAAAGAGTTTGTTCTTTCCATCATAGATACTTTAGAATTTACAATGCCTATCAATTGGGATAGTCCGATGTGGATAATCTTAATGGGCATAGAGCATGAAAATATCCATATAGAAACTTCTTCTGTACTTTTAAGAGAATTAGACATAGAGTTTTTAAATACAGAAGAGATTTTTACATATAACAACGAAAGAAGCACCACTTATCCACAAAATAGACTCTTACATGTAAAGGGTGGTAAAGTGGTATGTGAGAAATCACATGAAACGCCAGACGCGTATGGTTGGGACAATGAATTTGCCTATCATAAAGCACAAATAGAAGATTTTGAAGCGAGTGAATATCTAGTTTCTAATGGCGAATATCTTGAATTTATCAAAGAGGGAGGCTATAAAAAACTCCACTATTTTAGTGAAGATGGATTGCGTTGGCTGGATTTTTCAAAAGCTTTGATGCCTAGATTTTGGCTTTATAAAGAGGGGAAATACTATCTTCGTGAGATAAATCGTATCGTTGAATTACCTCTTAATTATCCAGTAGATGTGAATTTTTATGAAGCCGAAGCTTTTTGTAGATATAAAAGCGAAAAACTTGGATTTGAAGTGAGATTGCCAAGTGAAGATGAGTATTATCGCTTGTATGATTTTACAAATGCTAGTGATTGTAAGGCTAACATAGGACTTGAGTATTTTAACCAAACTCCAGTTGATAAGTTTAAAATGGGAGATTTTTTCGATGTAAAAGGAAATGTCTGGCAATGGAGTTTAACACCTATATATCCGTTTGATGGCTTTAAAACACACTTTGCGTATGATGATTTTACAACTCCTACATTTGATGATAGACACGCACTCATCAAGGGAGGCTCTTTTATAAGCTTGGGCAATGAAACTCTAAGAAGTGCTAGA
The DNA here is from genome assembly GCA_002742765.1 of Sulfurospirillum sp. UBA12182. Classification (GTDB taxonomy): domain Bacteria; phylum Campylobacterota; class Campylobacteria; order Campylobacterales; family Sulfurospirillaceae; genus UBA6810. The sequence continues at coordinate 14,114 of DLUF01000013.1, forward strand.
TATGCTTTTAGAAAACACTTCTTCCAACATGCAGGATTTCGGTATGTAAAAAGCAAAAATCCTTATAGAACAAAGCTCAATGATAATGTCTATGAAAGTGATGAGCAGATATCTCAGTATTGCGAATTTCACTATGGAGAAGAGTGCTTTGGGGTAGAAAACTTTGCGAAACAAAGCGTAGTACTCCTAAAGCCATATCTAAACCAAATCAATTGCCAAAAAGCTCTTGATTTAGGTTGTAGTGTGGGAAGGTCTTCTTTTGAACTTGCTAAGGTCTTTGATGAGGTTTTAGGGATTGATTTTAGTGCAAACTTCATCAATGTTGGAGTAAAACTCCAAAAATACAACACTCTAACTTATCGCTTTAGAGTTGAGGGTGATATCTTTGAAAACAAGAGAGTCTCTTTGAGAGATTTTGGTTTAGAAGAGGTCAAAGACAAAGTGAGTTTCATGCAAGGAGATGCTTGTAATCTCAAAGAGATTTATAGCGGCTATGATTTGATATTTTGTTCAAACCTCATAGATAGACTCTATTATCCTCAAAAATTTTTAGATGATATCCCTTTAAGAGTGAACAAAGGAGGGCTTTTAGTGCTACTCTCTCCTTATACTTGGCTTGAAGAGTATACGCCAAAAGAGAATTGGCTTGGAGGGTACGTTAAAGATAACAAAGAGATAAAAACACTCCAAACACTCAAAGATAATCTTTTGGGAAAATTTACTCTTTTAGAAACTATGGACGTTCCTTTTGTTTTAAAAGAGAGTGCTAGAAAACACCAATATACGATTTCTCAGATGAGCATCTGGAAAAAGTTGTAAAAAAACTCTTACATGTAAAGGAGATTTGCTATAATGTCGCATGATTTTAGATTCACTTGCTAACACCCTTTTTGAAAATGTACAACACTCTCATGGACTTTTTAGTAAACACTTCCATGAAACATATACTCTAGGAATAACGCATAGTGGAGTTTTCAAATCAATGAGACTCAAAGAGTCGGCACTTTCTTATAAACACTCTACAAGAATCATCAACCCATCAGAGGTGCATTTTGGGGATTCAAATAGTTGGAAATATACAAATATCTATCCAAGTGTCTCTTTGATGGCAGAGATTTATGAACAGATTTATTTTG
>DLUF01000099.1 GCA_002742765.1 Sulfurospirillum sp. UBA12182
TCAAGTAGGAACCACCATGATGTACACAATCGAAGCCATAGAAGACGCGACGCCCGGAATGCGCTGGGACGAGATCGGATGCCATTGGACGCTGGGACAGGCCCAACTTTACAGCAAGGAAGCCGGAAACGACCTGCCGACCTCCTCCGTATTTTTTTCTGGCCAGTGAAGATTTGGAGTGCTTAAAAACTGGATAGTTTTTCCTCCTAGTTTAAGCTCTTTGTTTGTCCAAACTTTTTCAAACTTTATGTTTTCACTTCCAACTATCGCTTTGAGCATAGGCTCAGCCATAGGAGAGATAAGCACTTTTGCTCTCAAAGCTCTTTTACAAAGCTTCGCTAGTGCACCTGAGTGGTCTGGCTCTAAATGGTGCATGATGATATAGCTTATATCCTCGTATTTTGCAACAGATTCTATGGCGTCAAAAAACTCTTTTTCAAACTCTGCTTTGACTGTATCAAAGATCACTACACCCTCATCAGTTTTTAAAAGATATGAGTTATAAGTTGTGCCATTTGAAGTTTTCATAATGATATCAAACACTCTGATATCTGGGTCACTCACCCCGATATAGTAGAGATTTTTAAGGATTTGGATACAGCTCATTTGAGTAAAATTCTCTTTAGCCATAAAGGAGGATTTTCTCGCATCATCTTTTGGATTTTAGTGATGACATACTCTATATTTTCTTCATTTGAACTCATAGGATAAATCCCACTTTTTTGCACCATAGTAGAGGCTTTAGGACCTATCTGTAAGACGCAAACGATATCACTATCTTCTAGTGAGTTTATCTTATATTCTAATTTATCTATCTCATCTTCAAGCTTCAAAGAGGCATCAAGCTCTTTTATAAAGTGATATCCTTCTTCATTTACTTCGTACATGTAAAAAGTATCGCACCAACCAAAGTGCTGGTTTACATGTACGCCATCCGTTGAAGCAAAAGAGATTTTCATCTTACACTCCTTTGACTTGAGGTAAACTCAAGTCAAATTCCTCATACTGAAGCTTTCTCTGCGAGAAGAATTTCATAACACATACACCTTTATATCTTCATCTATCACTTGCATCAAAGTATTTCTGATAAGCTCATACGTACTTGTACTAGCAAGAGAACACCCAGCACAGTTTCCTTGATAAGCTAGATTTATCTGTAATCCATTTTGATTGTTAAAGTCTATGAGGATGATGTTGCCACCATCTTTTACCAAAATAGGTCTTATATATCTTTGTATTGCATCTTCAACTATCATCTTTTGCTCCTCAAAACTTTTGGCTCGAAAACTCTCATTTTTTTTACATGTAAGATTTTGTGTAACATTTAGTCCGCTTAGTTGCATCTTTGCCATAGGATGACCGCTAAAAGCAGCTTGTAACATACACTCAAATCCCTCTTTTACAAGCTCAACCTCATTTCTATCTTTTAGAAGTATGAGAGCTAGTCTAAAGTAAGCACCTTGGTGTTTTTGTTTGATCGCTTTTCTAAAATACTCAACTGCCGCTACTAAATCCTCTTTTACACCAATCGCACTTTGATACATCAAAGCTAGATTGTAAAAAGCTGAGTCATTTTCATACTCACTTGCCCTCTCAAACCACTCTTTGGCTTTTAAAACGTCTTTTTTGACACCCTCACCTTTGAGATACATAAGCCCTAAGTTGACCATCGCTTGATCATTTTTTTCTTCTGCTAAAGCTTCAAAAAGACTCACTGCTTTTTCAAAATCATGCATTTTATAAGCTTGCAATGCTTCTGTATGACACATCAACAACACTCCATTTCAGCTCTCTCTAAAAGCTCTATCCCTTTTTCAAACTCATACTCTTCAAACAAATCAGAGATATAAAAGACATTTGAACAGACTTGATATAAGATATCTTTGCACCCCTCTTTTTCATGTACTTCATGATAATTTGGGTCAATATTTTCCAAAAATCTCTCCCAAAGTTCATTTTTAGCTTCAGGAATTTGAGTAAAAAGTTCATGCATTGCATCTAAAACTTCTACTGCATTTTTATAACAATCTATATTTTCAAAAGTGACATATCTATCTCTTTGCATTTTAACATCCACACTTACTTTCACAAACTCCAGCGTCAAGTAGCTCTTTATAATTACTTTTATCAAGCTTTACAAGCTCTTCTTTTTGCAAAGAGAGAAATATCTTATCTAAGCTCATAAGCTCTTTTTGGACGCTAAAAACTGATACACCATCTTGTGCATACATCTTGTAAAGTCCCTCTCCCATATGATAAAAAACTGTCCCATCGATGCCCTTTGATTTTAAAAATTCTACCCCTTTAACGCCATTGCCACAGGCACTATTTTCTAAAACAGTAAAACTACCACCTACCTCATCTAAAAGCGCAAAATACGGTGCTTGACCATAAAGTGTAGAGATAGTTGTTGCATCCTTGTTATCGAGTGGAATTGCGATCATCTTTTATCCTTTTTTATATGTTTTATCTTACATATACATATCCTATTCCGTTGAGGAATACTATATGTATATACACTTTACATGTAAGGAGTTCATCATGGTAAATAAGAGACAAATCAGAGAACTTTTAGATGAAAGTAGCTGTTCACACAACAAAGAGAAAAAAAGTAGCTGCGATAAACCGCGTCCTGGTGCTACGAGTGGAGGATGTGCTTTTGAAGGGGCTCAGATAGCACTTTTCCCTTACGCAGATGCTGTACATCTTGTCCATGCACCTGCAACTTGTCAAGGCGCTTCATGGGAAACAAGAGCAACACTCACTAGCTATGATGGTGTTGACAACACTCCTCTTGGCTACTGTACAGATATAAGTACAAATGACATCATCTTTGGTGGGGCTAAAAAACTCGAAGAGAGTATAGATTATATAGCAAAAAATAAAACTCCAAAAGCGATTTTTATCTATGAAACTTGTGTAACTGCCATGATAGGTGATGACATAGATAACTTAGCAAAAAGAAAACAAGAAGAACATAACTTACCCATCGTAGTAGTTCACTCTCCAGGCTTTGTTGGAAGTAAGAACTTAGGCTCAAGGCTTGGAGGGGTTGCCGTGCTAGAACAGCTCATAGGAACTCGTGAACCTGAAGTTGTTCACCCTTTTAGTATCAACTTAGTTGGAGAATACAATGTCACAGGAGATATGTGGCAATATACCCCAATACTTGAACGCATAGGCATAAAAGTTCTCTCAACCCTAGCAGGCGATGGTCGTATAGAAGATATCCAGATGGCTCATCGTGCAAAACTCAATGTTATAGTCTGTGCAAAATCACTCATCACTTTTTGTAAAAAGATGCAAGAAAAATATAACATTCCTTATGTCTCTGTCTCTTTTTATGGTAAGCGTGACACGTCAAATGCAATCCGCACTATCGTCAACGCTTTAAATGATGAAACTTTGAGTAAAAAAGCAGAAATCATTATCGCTGAAGAAGAGGCAAAACTCGAAGAAAAACTAGCTCCATTTAAAGAGGTTTTAGGAAACAAAAAAGCCATCCTTAACACGGGTGGTAACAAGTCTTGGTCGATAGCTTCAGCTTTGCAAGATATAGGCATCAAAGTAGTAGCAACAAGTATCAGAAAAGCTACTTTAGAAGATATCGAGATAGCTTCTAAGTATGTTCCGATCCTTATGAAAGTCCCAGCGAATGAACAAGCTAAACTCATAGATGAGCATAAAGTCGATATCTTACTTGCTGGTGGGAGAAGTCTGTATACTGCTATCAAAAAAAGAGTAGCTTTTGTAGATGTAAATCAAGAAAAGAAAGTAAGCTATGGTGCTTATAATGGTCTCGTAAATCTAGCAAAAGATGTGTGTAATGCTGTACAAAATCCAGTTTTTAGTATAGTAGCAACCCCTGCTCCATGGGAGAAATAAATAATAATCAAAAAATATACCAATATACACTTTAATTTAGAGCATTTATATAAAACCTTAAATATTCCTATCAAACAACTTATCAAACTTATATAAAAGTTTCACAAAACTTCTGCTCATGTCGATATTGTTTGAAAGGATATCTCATGAAAGTAGAAAATTTTAGTATCGCTTCATTTGCACAAAGTAGCTTTGAGAGAGTACATACAAATGAGCTTCTTATCTCCAACCAAACAAGCGTAAATCAAACAAAAGTGCAATCATTTTCACAAGATTCTCAAGAGATGCAAGATTTAGATGGTTTGTCTTTAGAGCCAAAATATCGCCAAATGCTCCTTGCCCTTCAAAGACTTCTTGGTAAAAAGATACAGATCACAAGCTTTGAGTCAGACTCATATGTAAGCACTTCTTCTACTTCTGGGAAAATCTCAAATGAACCTATCGCAACATATATCCAAACACAAAAAGAATCAAGTTCACTAGAGCTTGGATTTAGCGGAAAAGTAAAAACTAGTGAGGGAAAAGAGCTGGAGTTTTCACTCTCACTTTCTTGGCATGAAGAGTTTTCACAGCGTATCGACCTGATCAGTGGTCAAATCATGCAAGACCCGCTCATCATCTCTTTTGATGGGATGCCACCCGTTTTAGCAGAACAATTTGACTTTGCACTCACGACGAATGCTCAAAAACTTAACTATCTATCACAAAATGCAGCCTATCTTGCACGAGATACCAATCAAAATAATCTTATCGATGATGGAAGTGAGCTTTTTGGTCCAAAAAGTGGAGATGGATTTGCAGAGTTAGCGAACTTTGATGAGGACAAAAACGGCTGGATAGATAGCAATGATACTATCTTCAAACAGCTTCGCCTTTGGAAACCAAATGAAGAAGGTGGAATTGTAGTAAACTTAGAAGAGATCGGTATAGGTGCAATAAGTTTACAGAGCATTGAAACGAATTTTACATCCAAAAAGGACATCAATACTCCTATAGCAAACTACAAAGAAGCAAGTGTTGTTTTGGGTGAAGATGGCAACGCTTATAGTTTATTGAGTGTCGATATCGCTGTATAAGTGTACTTTGATTGCTAGACTTTGCTAAAGCACTGTACAAAATCCAGTTTTTAGCATAGTAACACCCCTCTACTACATGGGAAAAAATATAGAATAATTAAAGAAAAAATAGTTATAATCTCATCTTCTAAGTCGGGATGTAGCGCAGCCTGGGTAGCGCACTACCTTGGGGTGGTAGAGGTCGCCCGTTCAAATCGGGTCATTCCGACCATCTCTTATATCTTTATAATTTTCTCACATTGTGTTATAATCTTTTCTAATCATACAACAAAAGGACACCCCATATGGCATACTGGAGATGGGACCCTGCTTATTCGGTAGGTATAGCAGTCATAGATGAACAACACAAGCGTATCATTGAGTATATCAACGAACTAAATAAAGCTACTTTATATCAAGACAATCAAAAAGTTGCTTCTGTTTTACTCCATCTTGTTGATTATACTATCTCTCACTTCTCCTTTGAAGAGAGCTTGATGGAAGAAGCCAACTATACCATGCTTGAAGCTCATAAAAAAGTACATCAATCTTTCATACAAAGAATTGAGTTTTTCAAAGAGAGATACAACAATGGCGAAGACATCACAAAGCAGCTTATGAATGAACTTCAAATGTGGCTTATAAACCATATCCAACATGAAGACACAGACTATACCCACTCTGTTAAAGAGATGCTAGAAACCAGAGAAATCACTCCTAGTGAAAACAGTAACAATAAATGGCTCAAAGGATTAATAAGTAAATTTTTTAAATAAGCTTCCAGACCCTCTAATAATCCTCATCATCTTCATAAAACTCTTCGTCATCTTCTTCCTCAAAATAGGTATCTTCATCATTTCCATCGTAGTTATAATCACTCTCATAGATAGGATCACTCTCATCTTCAAAGTTCTCTTCGTATTCATACTCTTCATCAAGCATCAATATATCTTCAACTCTATCGATAAAATCATCGATATCACCCTCATAAAGCCTTTCATAACGTAAAGCATCTGCGATAAACTCAGCTGAACATCCGCTTTCTATCAATTTATCTTTGAGATTACTCATCTTTTTCCCCTCGATTTTTTTGGAATTTTACTCTTATTTTCTCTCTTTTTCAATTCTATATTTCTCTTTCAAAAATTTCTTACGGAACACTTCTTGTAAATCAACCATATAATCCTTTACATGTAAAGAGTAAATCATGACAAAACCACTTCAGATAAACCCACTCAAACTAAGCCAGCCTATGGGAGCTTTGATAGCATTTTTAGGCGTGAAAAACTGTATGCCTTTGATGCATGGAGCCCAAGGGTGTGCGAGTTTTTCTAAAGTATTTTTTACTCGCCATTTTAATGACCCAATAGCTGTACAAACAACAGCAGTCAATGACATCACAGCAGTCGTTGATGGTGGGGATTACTCCATCAGCGAAGCGGTTAAAAACATCACTCAAAAAATCAAACCCGATTTGGTGGGTCTTTTTACTACTGGCTTAACCGAGACTAAAGGAGATGACATTAAAGGTGCTTGTTTTCTTCTAAAAGAGACTCAAAAAATGGTCTATGTGCATACTCCTGATTTTGAAGGAGGCTTAGAGAGTGGTTATGCCAAAGCCATCGAAGCACTTATCGAACAGCTTGTCAAACCAAGTGAAACAATAAATCCACAAAAAGCTCTTCTCATACCACATGTAAGTCTCACTCCACTTGAAATCGAAAAGATAAAAGAACAAATCACACTTTTTGGATTTGAGACTTTAGCCCTTCCAGACATCAGTGAATCACTCGATGGGCATCTAGGAGAGAAGCAAGGAGCGCTTAGTAGTGGAGGCATTAGCGTAGAAGAGATAGAAACTTTAGGGCAGAGTGCTTTAGTCATCACAGTTGGCAATTCTGTTGCAAATTGTGGGAAAAAACTTAGAAACAAAAACGAAAAAATCACGCATCTACATTTTGACGCCTTAGGAGGTCTTAGAGATGCTGATGCATTTTATGCAGAACTGTTAAAATTTAAACATCTTGATAAACCAACGCATAGCATAGTAAGATGGAGAAAAAGGCTTCAAGATGCACTTTTAGATACGCACTTTGGATTTGGTGGCAGTAGCGTCGTTTTAGCTTGTGAACCAGATCACATTCTCTCCTTGCATAACACCTTACAAGAGGCTGGTGCAACTATCAAATGTGCTATTAGTCCTACGAAAAGTTTAAGCCTAGAAAATCTTACATGTAAAGTTATCGTAGGCGATTTTGAAGATGTGGAAAACGAACTTGAAAGTAGTGACTTGCTTATCACAAACTTTCATGGAGAAAGGCTAACCAAGAAGTATAAAAATGCTCTTCTTCTTAGAGGCTTTCCAAACTACGAGAGTGTCGGCAATCAATTAAAATATGACCTACTATATGAAGGAAGTTGTTACTTGCTTTTTGAAGTAGCAAATACGATAAATCATCATAAAGAGTTTTCACATTAGCTAACGGAACACTTTATGAATAGATATCCATATCAAACTATAAGGATAGCGTCATGAACCCATCTATCAGAGTAGCTTTCGCTACAAACAATAAAAGTGATTTAAATGAGCATTTTGGAAGCGCAAAGTTTTTTAGCATTTATGATATATCAAAAAACAATTTTACGCTTGTTGATAATCTAGCTATCGTCTCAAAAGATACAGATAAAACTATCTCTTTGTTAGAGGGTGTTCATATCGTTTATTTCTTAAACATAGGACCAACAGCAGCAGCTAAAATCATCAACAAAGGAATCTTTCCTATCAAATACAAAGAGGATGTTGCCATAAAAGAGGAGCTTGAAAAACTCATCAAAATGCTAAACACAAACCCTCCACCATTTATCAAAAAGATATTTGAAGATAAGGTTGCATAATGGAAAATCTTTTTATCAAAACACTCATAGGACAAGTAAGAGCACTTGACCAGTTTGGAACTTGGGCAGCGAAGAGTGATGAAGAAATCTTAGTTTCAAAGTATGTTAAAACAAAAGAAGAACTCAAAAATATCCCAGTTATAGCAGACATAGATGAGATGCAAATCCAAGATATAAGGCTCATCTTTCAAGCTATCGCACTAGCATTTGAGAAAAAGACTTCAGTTATGTGTTCGGTTGTTATGGAGATGAGTCATGAGGGCTTTGGAAGAGCTGTTGTTATAGCAGACAAAATCGTCATAGTAAACAAATTTTTCAAAGATGCTCACCGTTACTCATTTCGCACTTATGAGGACTTAGTGAGTGAGGGCGAAAAGATGATAGAAAATGCTATCAAGATATATAACGAATACAAAAAATAAGGATTTAATATGGCAAATATAGGGATTTTTTGTGCAACTGCGGGTGGAACTTCACTCAAAATCGCTGAAGCACTTGCAGAAGAGTTTGGTGTTGATGAGATTGTCAATATGGAAGAGGACTTTGATGAAGTGGAACAACTCTTAGAGTATGACGTACTTTTCTTAGGAAGTTCAACTTGGGGGCAAGGTGATGTTCATCACTCGTGGGTAGACCCTCTTTTTGAAATCAAGAGTGATGCAGTTGATTTTAGTGGAAAAAAAGTTGCATTTTTTGGAGCAGGCGATAGTGTAAAACATGGTGAACATTTTTGTAGTGCATTAGGAAAACTCTATGAAACATTTGTAAGCTCTGGGGCTACACCTATCGGTTCTGTTGATAAAGATGATTATACATATGAGAGTTCACTAGCTCTTATAGATGGTAAATTTTGTGGTTTAGCGATAGATGAACACAATGAGTCGGATAAAACACAAGAAAGAATCGAAAACTGGATAGAAATCCTTAAAACACAAATCTAAGGAGTAAAAAATGGCAACGATAGAACAATTTTATGCTCTAAAGTATGCGGAAGATTATTTTAAATTTTTTGGCATTGACTATGACCAAGTTTTAGTAAGTAACAAAAGACTACACATCTTAAGAGAGTATAGCAAACTTGTCAGAACAGGACTAGAGAACCTAAAAGACCAAGAAGAGAGACTTCTTGATTTTTTAAAATTTGCCCTCTTAAGAGTCTATGGAGATTTCAAGGGTGGTTATGCTCCAAGAGCCGCTGATGTTTGGGATATGTTCAAAGATGGCAAACCTAAAGGCTGTTTAGCTTGTAGCTTGCAAGGAGGAAACTGTGATTGTTGATCCAAATACAAAACTTCACGATAGCATCACAGCAACTCGCTCTGGTCATGATGAAGAAAAAGCAAAATTTAGCGTAGGGCAAAAAGTCAAACTCTTAGAAGATATAGTCAATGACGGAACATACCCTCACTCTCCTATTGGTACTTTGATGATGCCAAAAGGTTCAGTTGGATATATCAAAGATATGGGAGATTTCTTACAAGTGATTAGAGTTTATGAGGTACATTTTTTGGGTACTCAAATGGATATAGAAGTTGTAGGTTGTAGGGAACATGAACTTGAAGCACTAGAAGATGCAAGTATGGCTGATATAAGTGAAGGCGAACTGTTTAAAAAAATAATAGAACAAAAAAGAGCAAAGAAGGCTTAGAGTTAAGCTTTGGGTGTTTTGCATCAAAGACCACAGATGTGAAACACCTAGAGCTTAGTTCTAAGTCTAAAAAAGGAGAAAATATGGCAAAAGTTATTTTCATGCATTTTGATGAAAAAACAGATGGCATCTATGATGCAAAGATTGGTGAACCTCTTGTGAGAGTTGCTAAAGAAAAAGGTGTTCCTATAAACACTTGTAGTAGTGAAAACTACAAAAATTGTTTAATAAGTGTTGAACATATTAGCGATACTGAACCTACGAGTTATATGGAAGATGAAGAGCTTGATTTACTCGTAGAATTAGGAGCAATTAGCGCTCAAGAAGCGCATCAATGCCAGCAGTACACTATCAGCCCAAAGATTAGAATCGCACCTATGATGCTAGTCAAAGGTGATGTCTTGGTTAAACCATATAAACTATCATAAAGGAAAAAAGATGACAACAAGAGTAGAAATTGTAAATGATTTTTTAGCAATCAACGTAAAAGAAGGGGCAACTATCCAAGATATCGTTGAAGCAAGTGGAAGTGCTTTGCCATTTGGCTGTCGTGATGGAGAGTGTGGTACTTGTGTAGTTGAAGTTGTTCAAGGTATGGAGTTTTTATCTGAAAAAACCGAAAAAGAGTTCAAAGTTCTCAAAGAGATATGCTCAGGAACTTGTACTCCAAACTCTAGGCTTTCTTGTCAGATGAAAATCGCCAAGCCAAATGGTATCGTACGTTTAAAGTACTAACAGCTTAAAAATTAAACACCCAAACAAAACAGTGTTTGGGTAGACTTACTTTTATGAGTGTCTATTTACAAGCTAAACAAAAACAATCCTTACAATTGTCCCTAAAGCTTTGGCTTCCTTTGCTACAAGCTCCGCTAGGAGAGTTAGAAGAGTTGTTCAAAGAAAAGTCTTATGAAAACCCTTTCTTAAAATTTCGCTCAAACTATGAGTCAAGCAGATATAAAGAGTTTGATAAACAAGGATTTATAGAAAACACCCTCCTTGCTCAAGAATCACTTTTTGAAAAGCTAACAAATCAGATACAAGCTCCCCTCTTCCCTACTCCAAACTCTCAAAAAGTAGCCCATGAGATTATATTTAATCTCTCTCATGAGGGTTATTTTGAAGGAGACATACAAGCCATAGCGATAAAATGTAACACAACCCAAGAGTTTGTTCAAAGTGTAAGAAATCGCTTCTGTCATTTAGAACCTGTGGGAGTTGGAAGCGTTGATGCACAAGAGTCGTTTCTTTTTCAGCTTGAAAACCTAGAGCTTCCAAAAGAGCTTTATGAATTTGTAAAAAAACTTATCTTAAATCTTAAAAATTTGGATAAATATGCAAAACATCATCTTTTTGACGAGGGAAAAAGAATTATCAAAAAGTTTAATTCTCCTCCTGCCATCGAATACATCGGTGATGAAGTACAAATTATTCCTGATTTTTATGTAGACGTAGGAGATGAGATTGAACTAAGAATCAACAACTCTTACTACCCTGATATCACCGTTAGCGACCCTTTCAAAAGCAAAAATAGCGATTTAAAGGAGAAACTAAAAGAAGCTCGTGATATGGTCAATCTACTCGAACTTAGAAAATCTACTCTTTATAAACTTATCCTTTGTATCGTAGAAAAGCAGATAGGATTTTTTATAGGAAGTGAGTTAAAACCACTTACTATGGCACTCATCGCCGATGAACTTGGCTTTGATGAATCCACTATAAGTCGAGCTGTATCGAACAAATATATCCAATGCAAAAGAGGGATTTTTGCTCTAAGATCGTTTTTTACCAACGAAGTCTCAAACGGACTCTCCTCTTCAGAGATAAAAAACTTCATTAGTGAGCTTATCAAAAATGAATCCGAAGAGAATCCACTCACAGATGAAGAACTTGTATCTCTTGTTGTGAAGAGATTTCATCTCAAGATGGTTAGACGAACTATCACCAAATATAGAAAAATCTTAGATATTCCCTCTTCTAAAGAGCGTAAAAAAATTTATAAAGTATCCTAATCTTCAAACTCAAAAAACTCTTTAATATCCACATGTAAAACCTTTGCTATCTTGTATAAGTGTTCTAGTGAAAACTTCACATTTTTATATCCAGCCTCAGCCCCTGAGACTAAAGAGGTAGAACGAAACCCTATCATATAAGAAAGTTCTAACTGGGATATGCCTTTTTTTTGCCTAATTTGCTGTACTTTTTTTGATACTTTTTTATAAAAATTTTCTATCTCTTTTTGATTAAAATCTTCCACACACACTCCATAATCACTCTATTATAATAGGTTATATTTGTTTAAGTTTATATGGTTATAATTTTCTTCTCAATCTATTATGATAGAGTGGATGTGGAGCCATCGGAGGGAAGATGCCTTTTAATGATTTTATAGAAGTAGAGATAGTCGAGATGCTAACCACTCTCGTGGAAGACAAAGATATCTACACAGGTGGGCACTCAAAACGAGTCGCTATGTACGCTTCAAAGATAGGTGAAAAAATCCACCTTAGCAAACACGAACAAGAGCATCTATACTATGCGGGATTACTCCATGACATAGGTAAGATTTTAACTCCGGATGTTATCCTTATAAAACCCGCTAAACTCAAAACAGCAGAACTTGATATCATAAAAAAACATCCCATAGATAGCGAAAAGATGGTGAGTTTTTTAACGCCACTTAGGCAATACGCAAAGAGTATACGCCACCACCATGAAAGATACGATGGCAAAGGCTATCCAGATGGGTTAAAAGGTGAAGATATACCGCTTTTTTCTCGCATACTTGCTTTTGCTGATGCTTTTGATGCGATGACAACAAACAGAATCTACAAACACAAAAAAAGCATAGAAAAAGCCGTAGAAGAGATAAAAAAGCAGAGTGGTTTGCAGTTTGACCCTCTCTTGCTCCCAGCAGCTATCGAAGTGTTTGAATCCTTTGCAAAAACAGCTGATACAGACCAAATGCCAAAAACACAAGTAGATGTGGAGAGATTTGCCTACTTTTTTAAAGACTCCCTCACTGGTGCATATAGTGCAAAATATCTTGATTATTTTTTGCAAGAAAATCTCAACTCAAAACAGTACAAATGCTGCTACTTTATCCAAGTACATCATATGCACGCATATAACAGAAACTTTGGCTGGGAAGTGGGTAACGATACTTTGATGGAGATTGCTTTACGCATCAAAGCACTCTTTCACTCTTCTTTTGTTTTTAGAGTTTTTGGAGATGATTTTATCGTCCTCAATCCTTTACATGTAGACATGGACAAACAGGTGTTTTATAAGCTAACGGCTGGATTTCAGAGCTTGGAAGTGAGTATATCACACTTTGATATGCAACAAGATGAGATAAAAAACTGGAAAAGCTTAGAGAGGTATCTTTTAATATCAGAAGCGAAGTAATATTTTAATTATATTTAGATAATATCGCATATCACACAAAAGGACAATAAATGTTTGGAAAACAAGCAAAACAGGAGTGCGAAGCTTTAAAGCAAGAAAACAGCGCACTCAAACAGAGGATAAGTGAACTTGAGGTTGAGCTAAGAGCTCATTGTGAGGATTATTCAATATCAAAAAATCTCGAAACAACCATAAGTGAAAACAAACTCAAAACTGGGCTCACCCTAGAGATGCTACAAGGGTGCAAAGAGAGCATTAGAAAAATCCAAAAAAATATAGAGAACAACCTAGAAGCATCGGAGGAGATATCAGCCCTCTCGAAAGATAATAGTAAAGATATCTCTAACCTCAATGAGATTTCAAATCAACTTTTAGAAATCATCTCAACTATAGCAGAATCCTCTATGAACTCAAGGACAATAGCAGAAAATCTTCACCAAAGTGTAGATGAGATTTCAAGCGTTATCAACCTCATCAAAGATATCTCAGACCAAACAAATCTTTTAGCACTTAACGCTGCTATCGAGGCAGCAAGGGCAGGTGAACATGGAAGAGGTTTTGCGGTTGTTGCTGATGAAGTGCGAAAACTAGCTGAGAGAACACAAAAAGCTACCCAAGAGGTTGAGACAAACATAGGGATACTCAAACAAAATTCAACTTCTATGTTTGAACAAAGTGAGCAGATAGGAGCGCTTTCACACAAATCAAACGAATTTATAGAGACTTTTAAAGATGAGTTTGAAAAAATCATAGACAAGACATCTCTTATCGAAAAAGATTCACAAGAGATAACATTTGCCATCTTTGCAACTTTAGCAAAACTTGATCATGTACTTTTCAAAGTAGAAGGGTATGGCTCAATCTATGATACAAAACATGAGCAACTTTCTAACCACACTAACTGTAGATTAGGAAAGTGGTATGCTGATATAGGCAAAAGAAACTTCGAGAGAACAAAGTCTTACAGGCTTTTAGAAGAGCCTCACAAGATAGTTCATGACTCCATCAATCACGCAATAAAATGTGTCCATGATGGCACATGTCTTAATGATATCAATATTGTTATAAATGACTTTAAAAACTCTGAAAGTGCATCCCAAGAACTCTTTGGTCTTTTAGATGATATGCTTCAAGAAAGACTACAGCACCACTAATCAGAGTTTACATGTAAAGACATGGATTTATTGATTCGCCTAGAAAAGTCTTTACATGTAAACTCTGATT
>DLUF01000035.1 GCA_002742765.1 Sulfurospirillum sp. UBA12182
TGTGTGGCTTATAGTGCCAAAGAGTTTGGGATAAAAGCTATCATCGTTATGCCAGAAGCAACACCACTTTTGAAAGTAACAGGTACAAAAGCTCTAGGGGCTGAGGTGATTTTGCATGGAGATAACTATGATGAAGCATACTCGTATGCTATCACTTATGCAAAAGAAAATAACCTTACTTTTATCCACCCTTTTGAAGATGATGCTGTTATAGCAGGTCAAGGAACGGTGGCTTTAGAGATGCTTGATGATGTAAATGACCTTGATGTCGTAGTTGTTCCTATCGGTGGTGGCGGTCTTATCAGTGGGGTTGCTAGTGCGATAAAGCAACTTGATCCTAAGATTAGGGTTATAGGTGTAACAGCCAAAGGTGCTCCTGCTATGTATAACTCTTTTAAAAAAGGAAGTGTAGTTAACTCTAAAAGTGTGAGAACCATAGCCGATGGTATAGCTGTTCGAGATGTAAGTGAAAAAAACCTCAAAACTATTTTAGAGTGTGTAGATGAGATAGTCCAAGTAGATGATGAAGAGATAGCAAATGCTATTTTGTATCTTTTGGAAAAACAAAAGCTTATCGTTGAGGGAGGAGGAGCTGCTAGTGTTGCGGCGATACTCCACGAAAAGTTTAAGTATAAAAAAGATTCAAAAATTGGTGCGATTCTTAGTGGTGGTAACATAGATGTACAGATGCTCTCAGTCATCATAGAAAAAGGTTTGATAAAGTCATATAGAAAGATGAAATTACTTATAACTCTTATCGATAAACCAGGTGCTTTGATGAAGCTTACTGATATCTTAAGACTTGCCAATGCCAACATCATTGAGATTGATTATGATAGAACTTCAACAAAGCTTTCTTACGGTGATGCAAAGATAACGATAGTATTAGAAACAAAAGGCAAAAAGCATCAAGATGAGATAAAAAAGATGTTAAATGAAAATGGATATGAGATACAAATAGAGGTGTAAAAACCTCTATTTATGCGTTTTGAAAATCGTTATATAAGAACTCTTTGAGTTCATCTGCTAGTTTTTCTCCATCTTGACAATTTGTTCTAACAAAAGTATCAATCGAATCTAAGATAGAAAAAAGTTCACTTTCTATCTCTTGGGAAGTTTTTCTTTTTGCTAAAAGTGTTTCAAAAAATACTAATTTGCGTATAAAATCAGAGAGAATTTCGAGGGATTGAGTCTCCATCGTAGGATCTTTGAGGATAAATTTTGGATTTTCTTTCTCTTTGGAAGAGTCGATATCATTTTTAATAATTCGTATGTAACTTTGTACGCTTGCTGAAAAGTTGGCGTACTTTTTGAAGTCATTTTTTGCTTCATCATTTGGAAGATTATTTGTAATGTGTTTTATCTGTTTCATCATGATAAAAGCTATAAAAGCAGTAACAAATAAGACAGGTATGAGTTGTTCCATAAATGAGCCTTTAAAATTTTTTAGGGGATTATAGCAAAAGAGCCATTAAATGGCTCTTTTTTTTTAGTGTGAAAGAATTTGGTCTAAGAAAAGTTTGAGTCTATCTGATTCTGGATGCTCGAAGAACTGTTTTGGAGGGTTTTCTTCGATAATTTGACCAGCATCCATGAAGATAACTCTATCAGCGACTTTTTTTGCAAATCCCATTTCATGAGTAACACAAATCATAGTTCGCCCTTCACGAGCAAGCTCTATCATAACATCAAGAACTTCACTTACCATTTCTGGGTCAAGTGCAGATGTAGGCTCATCAAAAAGCATAACATTTGGATTTTTACAAAGACTTCTTGCAATCGCAACACGTTGTTGCTGCCCACCTGAGAGTTGGTTTGGGTATTTGTCTGCTTGATCTTCAATCCCTACACGTTTGAGATACTTCATAGCAGTTTCGATTGCTTCGTTTTTAGGCTTTTTCTTTACCCAAACAGGAGCTAAGGTAAGATTGTCTCTGATTGTTAAATGTGGGAAGAGGTTGAAGTGTTGAAAAACCATTGCAACATCTTCTCGGATAGCTTTGATTTTTTTTACATCGTTAGTTACTTCAATTCCATCTACTACGATAGAGCCTTCTTGAAATTGTTCTAAATAGTTTATACAACGGATAAGTGTTGATTTACCTGAGCCTGAAGGTCCACATATAACGATGATTTCACCTTTTTTTACTTCAAGATTGATATCTTTAAGTACGTGAAAATCTCCATACCATTTATTTAAATTTTTAATCTCGATTATATTATTATCTTTCATGATTTTTCCTATTTCAAATTCGTATCAAAACGTTTTTCAAGAGAGATTGAGTATCTACTCATTCCATAACAAAACGCCCAAAAAACTATGGTTACAAAAACATAACCTTCTGTTTCCATACCTAACCAGCTAGAATCTGCTGCCGTGATACGAACCATCGCTAGTAAATCAAATAGACCGATGATAAGAACTAGAGTCGTATCTTGGAACAAAGATATAAAAGCACCAACTAAGTTAGGAATTGCTACTTTTAGAGCTTGTGGAAGTATAACCAAAAGCATTTTTTGCCAGTAAGATAATCCAACAGCATCTGCCGCTTCATACTGACCTTTTGGTATAGACTGTAAGCCTCCTCGAATTATCTCAGCTACGTAAGCAGCTTGAAAAAGAGTTATCCCTATCAAAGCTCTTAAAAGCTTATCAAAAGTCATTCCCTCTGGGAAAAAGAGAGGTAAGATAATAGAAGACATAAAAAGAATAGTAATGAGCGGTACACCTCTTATGAATTCAACATATGTGATACAAACACTTCTTATGATAGGGAGCTCTGAAGCTCTACCAAAAGCTACGATAATCCCGATAGGAAATGAACAGATGATTCCAACAGCAGCAACAGCGATGGTTAGCATTAAACCTCCCCATTTGTCTGTTGGTACAAATTCTAATCCAAAAATACCACCTATAAAAAGGATTGTTGCTATAAGAAGGTAAATGTTAAAAGCAGCAAATTTGATTTTTATATTTTTACTCCATTTAAATATAGCCACAAGACCAAAGAAAAGGAAAAAACTAAGATTTAATCTCCAAATTTCCTCGCTTGGATAAAAACCATACATAAACATATCGAGTTTCATCTTTATAAAAACCCAACAGGCACCATCTCCACTACAATCAGCTCTTGTTGTCCCTGCAAAATTTGCATCTGTATATGCCCATTGGATAAAAGGTGGGATAACCCAAAACAAAAAAGCTAAACTTACAACAGTCATCGCAACATTGAGTGGTGTTGAAAAGAGGTTGTCTTTTAGCCAATGGATAGCACCTTTTGTACTAGCTGGTGCTGGTCTGACTTCTTTTTGTTTATAAACAGCCACGTTATCTTTCCTTTATCTTCATTTTGTGATTAAACCAGTTGAGTATTGCGGAGACTACTAAACTAATGGTTAAATACACTAGCATAGTAATAGCAATGATTTCAATCGCTTGACCAACTTGATTTAAAGATGTCCCAGCAAAAACAGTTACGATTTCTGGATAGCCGATTGCTGTGGCGAGAGAAGAGTTTTTTACAAGGTTTAGATACTGGTTGATTGTAGGAGGAATTGCAATACGAATTGCTTGAGGTAAAATAACAAGTTTTAAAGCTTGATAATTACTCAAAGCAAGTGATGCAGCTGCCTCTTTTTGCCCCTTGCTAACTGCTTCAATTCCACTTCTAACAGCTTCAGCGATAAATGTTGCTGTATAGATAGTCAGTGCAAACGTTAAAGCCAAAAATTCAGGAGAAATTGCTTTCCCACCAGAGAAGTTAAACCCTTTTAAAGCTGGATATTCAAAGTTAAAGTTAGCCCCACTAAAAACATAGGCTAAGATAGGTAAAATGACAAATAAGCCAAGAGCTACTAATAGCACAGGAAAATCTTGTCCTGTCTCTTCTTGTCTTTTTTTTGCCCATCTATTTACAAAAAATATGATGACAAAAACAAGTAAGAAACTAAGTATTACTGAAATTGTTGTTATATTTAGTTCAGGTTGTGGAATATATAAACCACGATTATTGATGAAAATTCCTCCGATAAATTCCAAGCTTTGTCTTGGACTAGGAAGAGACTTAAGTACAACGTTGTACCAAAATAAAATTTGTAATAAAATAGGAATATTTCTAAAAATATCTATATAAGCAGCAGCTAGTTTTCTTACTAGCCAGTTATTTGAAAGTCGTAACACCCCAATAATAAGTCCTAAGATAGTTGATAAAACTATCCCTACAAACCCTATAATAAGAGTATTTGAAAGACCTACTAAAAAAACACGTCCATGAGTGTCACTTTCACTATAAGCGATGGGAGACTCATCTATACCAAAACCAGCAGTTCCTTCTAAAAACTCAAATCCCGTCTTAATACCTCTTTGTTCTATATTGGCTACCGTATTTGCCCCAATATACCACAAAAAAGCAACCAACCCTATAACAGTTAAAAGCTGAAATAAGATTCCCCTTACCTTCTGATTTCTTAAAGCTTTCATCATGATAAAGCTTCTCCAAAAAGTAGTAACATCAACATCCTTTACATGTAAGGGTAGAAGTCTAGACTTCTACCCTAAATTTGAAGTGAAAAGTAATTTAAATATTATTATCTAAAAGGTGGAGAGTATTGTAATCCGCCTTTTGTCCAAAGAGCATTTAAACCTCTTTCGATATTTAATGGAGTATTGACACCAACATTTCTCTCAAATACTTCACCATAGTTACCAACTTGTTTTACAATTTGATAAGCAAAGTCAGCATTTAGACCCAAGTTTGCACCCATTTTGCCTTCAACTCCAAGGATTCTTTTTACCGTTGGATTATCAGATTTGAGCATTGCATCAGCATTTTCACTTGTAATTCCTGCTTCTTCAGCTGCAACCATAGCATTGAAAGTCCATTTTACGATGTTAAACCAAGCATCATCACCTTGTCTAACAACTGGTCCTAGAGGTTCTTTAGAGATAATTTCTGGTAAAACGATGTGGTTTTCTTTATCTTTTAGTTTTGTTCTTAGTCCATAAAGTTGTGATGCATCTGAAGTTAAAACATCACATCTACCATTTTCATAACTTTGTACAACTTGATCATTTGTATCATAAGCAACTGCTTTGTACTCCATACCATTTGCACGGAAGTAATCTGCTACATTTAGCTCTGTTGTTGTTCCTGTTTGGATACAAACTGAAGCACCCGCTAACTCTTTTGCACTTTTTACACCTAAATCTTTTCTGACCATGAAACCTTGACCATCATAGTAGTTTACACCAGCAAAGTTTAGACCAAGTGAAGTATCTCTTGTTTGTGTCCAAGTAGTGTTCCTAACGAGTACATCAATTTCACCTGATTGAAGAGCCGCTAGTCTCTCTTTTGCATTTAAAGAGACATATTTTACCTTAGAAGCATCTCCTAAAACAGCTGCTGCAATAGCACGACAACCATCAACGTCGATACCCTTGTATACACCACCACTTACGACTTCAGAAAAGCCTGGTAAACCACCATCGATACCACACTTAACAAAACCTTGTTTTTTAGTGTCTTCTAAAGTACCTGCAGTTGCACTCATACCAACTAGAGCGAGTGCTGCTATTGATAACTTAACAAATTTAGTCATGCGAATCCTTTTAGATTTTATTTGAATTTGTAAATGCCTAGTCTTTGAAAAATAGACATTTATAAACGCTTGAAACATTATTGTACATTAAAAAAAGAGTATCGAGGGTTAATTTTTGGACATTTTTTAAACAGTGAGACAAAAATACACACTTTAAAATTATTTGCTACTTTTCTTCACAGTCTGAAACTTTTTTAAATCTGAAAAGGTGAATAAAACAAGTGCAATCCAAATTAAGATAAAGGTATAAAGCTTCTCTTCATTGAAAGGTTCCTTATAGATGAAGATAGCTAAGAGAAAAGATATACTAGGTCCAATGTATTGTAAAAAGCCTAATTTGAACATAGATATCCTTGTTGCAGCAGAGTTAAACCATAAAAGAGGAATTACTGTAATGAGACCAGCTAAGATGAGCAAAAGCGATGTAGTATTGATAGAAAATGTAAAGCTGTTTTCTTTCATATAAAATAGATATATTAGATAAGCGATAGCTAAAGGAGTAATGAGTAGAGTTTCTATAAAAAGACCAGTAATGGAAGGAACATTTGCTTTTTTCCTCGCTAAACCATAAAATCCAAAGCTAAAAGCTAAAGCCAAAGAGATGTAAGGAACTTTGCCTAATGCTATAAGTTCGTATAAAATGGCAAGAAAAGCTAGAAAAATTGAGATAATTTGGATTTTGCTTAATCTCTCACCAAAAAAAATCATACCCAAAAAAACATTTACCAAAGGGTTGATGTAGTATCCTAAACTAGCTTCTGTAATTTTAGAGTTTCCAACAGCCCAGATAAAAATAAGCCAGTTTGTTGAAACCAAAAGAGCAGATAAAAAAAGAATTTTTAGTTTCTCTTTGTTTTGAATAGTGAGCATAAAAGTTTTGGCTTGTTTTGCTATAAAAATAAGGATGAAGAGAAGTACAACAGACCAGATAATCCTGTGTACTAAAACTTCAGTAGGGCTGACATGTGCAACAGCTTTAAAATATATAGGTGCCAAGCCCCAAAAAGTGAAAGCAAATATGGCATAAAGAGTCCCTTGAAACTCTTCTGAGTGATTTTTCAAAAATCATCCTTTTTTTAGCGAAATTATAACGAAATAATAGGACAAATCATCTCTAATATTTGACTTGATAGGTAATAAAGATTATAATGATAAAATTTTTTTATTTGGGGTGTACTAAAAATGAATACTTGGACAAGAAATTCATGGAGAAACTTTAAAATCAGACAGCAACCTACTTATCCAAATATGGAAGAGTTAGAAGCTGCCGAAAAAGAGCTTAATAAGTTTCCACCTCTTGTTTTTGCAGGAGAGGTGAGAAATCTTAAAAAAGATTTGGCAAAAGTATGCCGTGGAGAAGCTTTCTTGCTTCAAGGTGGAGATTGTGCTGAGAGTTTTAGTGAGTTCAATGCTGACAATATAAGGGATATGTTTAAAGTCATAATGCAAATGGCTGTTGTTTTAACTTTTGCAGGAGGTTGCCCTGTCGTAAAGGTTGGCAGACTTGCTGGTCAATTTGCAAAACCACGTTCATCTGATTTTGAAGAATTTGGTGGTGTGAAGTTGCCAAGTTATCGCGGAGATATCATCAATAGCAATGAATTTACACAAGAAGCTAGAACTCCAGACCCTATGAGGATGATTCGTGCTTATAACCAATCAAGCTCAACGATGAACTTGCTTCGTGCATTTTCACGTGGTGGTTTAGCTGATTTGCATAAAGTCCATAAATGGAATCTCTCTTTCGTTAAAGATAACTCACTTGGGGATAGATATAAAGTTTTAGCAGACAAGATTACAGAAACTTTAGCTTTTATGGAAGCGTGTGGGATTACTTCGGAAAATACTCCAACAATCAATGAAACTACACTTTATACTTCGCATGAAGCACTTTTGTTGCGATATGAAGAAGCTCTAACACGTCAAGATAGCTTAAGTGGAGATTGGTTTGATTGTTCAGCTCATATGCTTTGGATTGGGGATAGAACAAGAGAAGTAGATGAAGCGCATGTTGAGTTTTTAAGAGGAGTTCAAAATCCAATAGGTGTAAAAGCTGGTCCTACTATGAGTCCTGAAAATCTTTTAGCTTTAATTGAAAAGTTAAATCCAGAAAACGAAGAAGGGCGTTTAAATGTCATCGTTCGTATGGGTGCTAGTAAGATAGAGAGTGATTTTCCTAAACTTGTTCGTGCTGTAAAAGAAGCTGGTAAAAATGTTATCTGGAGCATTGATCCGATGCATGGCAATACTATCAAAACTTCAAATAACTATAAAACAAGAGAGTTTGATGAAGTGTTACGTGAAGTAAAAGGATTTTTTGCTGTTCACAAAGCTGAGGGAACTTTCCCTGGTGGTGTGCATTTAGAGATGACAGGACAAGATGTAACAGAGTGTGTTGGTGGTGCTCAAGATATCACAGAGACTGACTTAGAAGCAAGATATCATACTCATTGTGATCCAAGACTCAATGCAGACCAAGCACTAGAATTGGCATTTTTGATAGCAGAATCTCTTAAAGACGCAAGAGCAAATCGAAAAAATAAAAAAGGATAGGGTAACTCCCTCTCCTTAATTAACATAGAGGGATTTTATCCGTATCTTTTGCATATTTAAACAAAAATTCAAATAGATGATTCAAATGTTCCTCTTTGATAGACTCTATATCTGGGCAATTTTTTTCTATTTCCTGAAATAACTTTCCACTTTCATAGAGCGTTTTCCACTCTTGTTGCGTATGCTTTTTTGAAAAAAAGTCACCCTTTACATGGCAGGCATTTTTTAATTTTCTTGCATATACCATCNCTCCTGTTATATCATCAGCATTTACAGAAGAAAAGAGTAGGGAACAGAATAAGGCGAGAAAAACAATTTTTTTCATTTTGAATCCAAATTAGAAGATAAAATATTATAATCTTTTAAAAATTAATTTAAAATATAAAGTTTATATTTTTATTATATTTGTGTAAATTTTATATAACTATAAGCGAATGATTCTATTTGCGCACCAATTTGCAAGATTTTCATCATGGGTGATAAGTAAAATTCCTAATCTATCTAAAAACTTCATCAAAAGTTTCATCACTTCAAGTTGGTTTATGTTGTCTAGTGCAGATGTTGGTTCGTCTGCTAAGAGCAACTTTGGATGCATGAGCAAAGCTCTCAGAATTGAGCATCTTTGGAGTTGTCCACCACTAAGTTCATGAGGTTTTTTTTCTAAAAATTTTATATCGAGTTCTAATGATTTACATAACTCTTTATATCCATCTAGCTTACATACATCACTTATCTGCTCTAAGATAGAGTAGGTTGGATGAAAAGAAGTATAAGGGTCTTGAAAAATTTGAGAAAGATTTTGAGAGTTTATATCCCCACTTTTTGGTTTTAAATTTCCTGTGATAAGTTCAAAAAGAGTACTTTTCCCAGAGCCACTAGCGCCTAGTATACAAAGCACCTCTCCAACCTTTACATGTAAAGAAAGATTTTCATATAAAAGAGGTGCATTTTTATAGCCAAATGTGAGGTTTTGGATTTCTAAAACTTTAGTCTCTTGCATGACCCTTGCCATAAATCTTGAATTTATAAGTTGTAAGGTCATTGATACCCATAGGACCCCTTGCATGAAGTTTGTTTGTACTTATACCAACTTCTGCTCCAAACCCAAACTCTCCTCCATCTGTAAATCTTGTGCTTGCATTTACATAAACACAAGCAGAATCAACAGAGTTTAAAAAGTATTCAGCCGTAGAGTAGTTTTCCGTGATAATCGAATCAGAATGTCCCGAACCAAACTCAGAAATGTGCTCAATCGCAGCATCAGTATCTTCTATGATTTTGATAGAGAGGATATTGTCCAGATACTCAGTATCCCAATCTTTAGAAGAAGCTTCCAAACAAGAGATAATCATCTGAGTTTTTTCACATCCTCTGAGTTCTGTTTTTTGTTTATCAAACTCTTGTTTTAAAAGCGGTAGTATATGCTGTGCAATCTCTTGATGAACAAGAAGCGTTTCAATAGCATTACAAACGCCTGTTCTTTGACATTTTGCATTGATTGCTATCTTGATAGCATCTTCTATCTTTGCTTCTTTGTCTATGTATAAATGGCAAAGACCTTTATCGTGTTTAACAACAGGAACAGAGGAGTTTTCGCTGATATACTTTATAAGTGCTTCTCCTCCACGAGGGATAACAAGGTCAATGTACTTGTCCATTTTAATCAATTTTGCAACACCTTCTCTTGTGTTATCAGGGAGTAATGAAATTATCTCTTTTGGTAGATTATTTGCTACTAAAACATTTTGAAGAATTTGTGCTATGACGTTATTTGAAAAATTTGCCTCTTTGCCACCTTTTAATACGCAAACATTGCCACTTTTTAAACAAAGAGCTGCTGTGTCGCTTGTTACATTGGGACGAGATTCGTAGATGATAGCTATGACACCAATTGGTATAGATACTTTTTCTATCCTGATACCACTAGGAACAACCCAACCCTCTAAAACTCTACCAACAGGTTCTTTCAATGTCGCAATCTCATCAAGAGCTTTAGCCATAGACTCAACTCTTGATTCATCTAAAAGAAGTCTATCAATTAAAGCAGAATTTAAAGCATTGTTTTTGCCCTCAATGAGGTCTTTTTTATTTTCCTCTATTATCTGTTTTACATTATCTCTTAGAGCCTGAGCCATTTGTCTTAGAAGAGAGTTTTTTATCTTTGGCTCTAAAGCAGCTACAATTTTTTTGCATTCTTTGAGTTTTTTGAGGTATTGTTCCATGTTTTTCTCCGTATCTTATCTCTTAGGATGTTTAGTTTACATTTTTTTCTCTTAATCTTCGATTTATAGAAATGCAACGCAAATATAACGATTTTGTACTACCATTAACGACAAGAAATCATAAAGGAAAAAAGATGTTTGAACAAGTTTTGTATTTTGCTTCTTTTGAAGAACTTCAAAAAAATGTTACAGATGGTAGGTATCTTTTAGTAGTTGCTGAGAAGAGTGATTTTCCTTTTGAAATGCTCAAAAATCTTCCTCCTTTAGTAGGTGCCATCTTCCCTCGTATTGTTTTTGAACAGCAAAGTTATGACAAAGGATTTATCCTAGCCAAATTAAACAACAATACCTCTGCTTTTATAGTTGAAGAGATGGATAAAGATTTTTCTGCCCAAGATTTAGAAAAATTAAACTCTTTTTTTCTCATTGTTGATGGTCTCTCTTCACATATAGGTTCATTTTTAGAGAAGTTTTTTGAGGAGATTAAAGAGGATGCAAAGCTTATAGGTGGTGGAGCAGGAAAATTAACGCTTGTTCAAGAATCTGTGATTTTTTCAAATCATTTTCAAGCTCAAGATGCTGCTATTATAGTTGGTTCATACGATTATATAGGCGTGGGGGTAAAGCACGGATGGAAAGAGATTCAAGGTCCATTTATGGCAACACAAACACAAAAGTGTGTTTTACAAAAGATAAATTATGTAAATGCGTTTGATTTTTATAAAGAGGTAGTGGAAAAGGATTGTGGGAAAAGTTTACGTGAGGATAACTTTTTTGAGATTGCAAAAAGTTATCCTCTAGGGATTAGTAGGTACTCTAAAGAACCAGTGGTAAGAGATCCTATCATGACAAATGGTGAAGACATCATCCTTGTTGGGGATATGGATAGTAGTTCGATTATCTCTCTTCTAAAAGGAGATAATGATAGTTTAGTAGATGCAGCAAAAATAGCAGCAAAAAATGCTATACAAAGTTTAGAAAAAGATATGGCTAAAAATGCAGTAATAGTGGATTGTATTTCAAGATTTCTTTTTTTGGAGGAAGATTTTGAAAAAGAGTTGATAAACATCAAAACACAATTTCCACAAAATTCGCAATTTTGGGGTGTTTTAACACTTGGAGAAATTGCCAATGAGAGTAAAGAAAACATCGAGTTTTATAACAAAACTTGTGTTGTAGGAGCTTTATAATGTTTTTACATGTAAACGTACTAAATCAAGCAAAAGATGCTAAAGAGTTTGTAAATCCAAATGGAAGATATCTTGTTTTGGCTGGAGAAGATTTTGATTTTTTAAATTTAGAAGAGTATATTGATGCGATATGGATGGGAGCTGTATTTCCAAAGATATTTAATAAAACATCACTCTATTCTGACAAAGCTTTTTTATGTACACTTCAAGAATCAGTCCATTTAGATTGGATATACGAGTTGGAAGATGATTTTGTTTTATCTTCTAAGTCTTATATGGTATTTGTCAATGGTTTAGAGTCTTTTATCAGTTCAAAGTTGGAAGATATCTTTTCAAATACTCCACACGATGCTGTTATGTTTGGTGCTGGAGCAGGACGTTCCACTATGGACTCTATGCAGTGTTTGTATAATGGCAAAAATTATGTAAACAGCGGAATTGTTATGTTGAGTTCGGATAATGATATCTCTATCGGTGTAAAACATGGATATGAAGTAGAAAATGATTTTCATATCATTACAAATGCTAAAGGAAATATGATATACAGTATCGATAACAAAAGCGCATTTAATTTTTATCAAGATATTTTAAAATATAGGTATAATATAGATGTAAACAAAGATAATATTTTTGAAATTGGTTTAAAATATCCTTTGATGTTTAATGTTACTTATGGTGAAGATATCGTTAGAATACCAGTAAAAACTGATGGAGAAATTATTTGGAGTGTGGGTGAAATTGAGCAAAATTCCTTTGTAGCAATTGGAAAAACCAAAGAGAGTGCTTTGTTAGAAGCTGCAAAAGAATCAAGTTTAATCGCTAAAAACAACTTAAATCATGTAGGAAATACCTGTTTTGTAGTTGAATGCTTTGGTAGATTTGCGTATTCGATGGAAAATTTTAAAAATGAATTAAATGAGATTAAAAATCAGATGAAAGATTTGAATTTATACGGTATCTTATCTATGGGTGAGATTGCAAATACTTCCAAACTAAACCTTGAATTTTACAATAGCACCTGTGTAATTGGAGCTTTATGATGGATTTTAATCAACAGTTACTTGTGACTTATGAATGTGTCAACGCGATAGGAATTTCACTGGACAAACAAGAGATGATTGAACATTTCTTAAGAGTTTTTTCAAAAAAAACAGGAGCTGTTGTAAGTGCTTATTGGGAAAAAAAAGATTCTTACGAACTTTTTTGTGGTCAAGGGAAAAAAGCACTTTTATCTAAGATAAAACCAAAAAATATAGAGGATGCTTGGTATACCATTATCAACGATGATAACTCAAAATCACTTTTTATGAAAATAGGCAAGGGGATGATGAGTTTCTTGTTTGTTCAAAGTGATACTTCTGTTGAACTCATAGAATCGATTTTACACTCTTTATATACGAAATTAGATAATGCTATCATGTCTTGTGATAGCCATAAAAAACTTTTATCCCTCAATCAAGATTTGAACAAAAAAATTGAAGAAGAGGTGAGAAAAAATAGAGAGAAAGACAAACATATACTACAACAATCAAGACAAGCACAGATGGGAGAGATGATAAGTATGATAGCACACCAGTGGAGACAACCACTAAGCGCTATATCAACAGTGGTGGCAGGGTTGAAACTCAAAGAGGCACTAGGGAAATATGATTTAAATACAAAAGAGGGACAAATAGAACATAAAAAGAACTTGGGGGAATCTCTCAATAAGATAGAGGAATATGTTAGATTTTTAACAACAACAATCGATGATTTTAGGAACTTTTTTAAACCAGATAAAAAAAGAGAAGAGGTTTACTTAGTAGAACTGGTAGATAAGACATTAGAGATTATCGGTAAAGCACTAGAAGTGAATAAAATAACAGTACATGTAGAAAATCAAAGTAAAGTAAAAGTAAATACCTATGCAAATGAAGTTATGCAAGTTATACTCAATGTACTTAAAAACTCAGAGGATGTGTTTAAAGAGAAGAAGATAGAGAATGCATACATAAAGATAAGAATAAAGAGTGAAGAGGGATATGAGAAGATAGAAATAGAAGATAACGCAGGTGGTATACCAGAGGACATCATAGATAAGATATTTGAACCATACTTTTCAACAAAACAAGAGAAGAATGGAACAGGTCTTGGATTATATATGTCTAAAACTATCATTGAAGACCATTGTGGTGGAACCATTAGTGCCTCAAATACAGGAAAAGGTGCGTTATTTAGCATCAGTTTAAAAGGTATGGAAAATGATTGTATAATAAACTTTTTGAGAAGTTTGTCTCTGAATTAGAAGATGTTAATCACTACACTCAGTTGGTTTCAAACTCTTTGTTTATCCACGATTTTTTACAACAAAAAGGTCTCTTTTCTGTTAAGGATAATGACTTTGTAGAAGTTTTGTGTGATATGAATGAAATTATCAACATAGAAACAATTGCAATGACAGTAGATGGGGAAAAAGAGTTTTTTCTCAAGATTAAAAAATATGATGAAGACCTATATGTTGGCTGCTTAGTCTCAAAAGAGGATTTAGAATCATGCTTCCTAGTTACAGAGAACTAATACTCGATTCCGCTATTTCTCGGATGAACTTCGATGAGAAAGAGAGTCTTTATATCTGTACAAATGAGCAAGAGATATATATAATTGATCTTTTGACCCTTAGAATTGTAAAGAAGATTTCACTCTCCCAAGAAATAAATCCCCTTTTTGATTACTATATCAGACCAATTACAGTAAAAAACAAACTTGCATATGTCAAACTTTCCCAAGAGGGGAAAGAGTATGTTCTCAATTTAGAAAAAAAAGTTGATAAAAAATGCGAGTTTGACTATGGCAAACATCAAAAAGTAACAAAGGTTCATTTTAGTGCAGATAATTCTTTAGTTTTGACAGGCACAGATAAAGGACGAAGCTACCTTATAGATGTAGAAAAAGGGAGTTTAATTTATGACTTTTTTCCTTGTACAGACTGGATTAGTGCAGTTGCTATAAGTGAGGATAATCGTTTTGCTGTGATTAGCTCGTTTGATAGGTCTTTGAGAATCTTACATGTAAACTCTTTATCTGTAAGCAATGAAGTTAAGATAGACAGTGTTGTTGAGATGATTCAGTTTATCGAAAATGATACTTTTTTAGCTATCACAAGAGATGGTAGAATCATCAAAGTGGATGCAAAAAAGAGAGAAATTATCCAACAAGCAATAATTTCTGAGAAGATTTGGCCTAGTGAGATATGTGTTTCACATAGTAAAAAATTTGTCTATATAGGAACGAGAGAGTCTAAAGTTTTTGCTTTACATGTAAACTCTTTGGAGTTGATGTTTAGTATCGATTTAAATAGAGGTGGAATTACTAGTTTAGTAAGAACACCGAAGTATTTTATCATCGGGTTTAAAAGTGGAGAAGTTCAGTTTTTTAACCATAGAGAATATGAAGATAACTTCATCTTAAATGTTAAACTCCATAAAATCAAAGAAGCAACAGAGATTTTTGAGCAAAATATCTTTTTGATGACACATCGAGAGACAAATAATGTATATAATCTTTGGTTAGAAAAAAAAGATAGCATCATTCAACTTCTTTCCACAGGAGTTATCGACAAAGCCCAAGAAATTGCACATGATTTTCTTTTTCATCCAAAGTGCAAGCAAGAGATGGAAGCATTAGAAGAGTTACAACCAGAGCTTATGGCTTTACAAAGATATATCCGAAGTTCTTCTTATAATGCAGCTTATGAATTAAGTGAAAAAAACCAAGCCTTAAAAACAACATTGTTGTATCAAAAATTAGAAGACATTTGGAAAAAAGCACTCCAAAAGGCACAGCTTCTCCTCTCAAGGGACCCTATCTTAAATGTTGAAAAAGCAAGATATGAGTTGAGAGATTTTGAGCAAGTAGAGATAAAAAAAGGTCTTATAGAAAAAATGTTAAAAAATTCAAAGGTCTTTACAAGAGCAGAGTTCGCTATAAAAAATAAAAATTTTAATCTCTATTTTCAACTAACAAGAGAAAATGATTTTTTAACTTTTACACCACTTTATGCAAGGGTCATGAACTTAGCAGATAAGATAAAAACAAATATTTTTAACTTTTTAAAAGAAGATAACTATATACAAGCTTTAGAAAGTGTGAAGCTTTTGTCTACTTTTTCTCCTTTTGCCTCTAATGCAAAGCAGTTAGAAGAGTTTATAAACTCTTTGATTCTCATCGAATACCATATCACACATGAAAATTTTTTAGAAGCCATAAAAATCCAAAACAACATGAGAATACAAGCTACTTATAAACCTATTCAAAGATTAAATCAGATGAAGATAGCATATATGAAAAAGATGTTTAATATGATTGAAAATCATAAGTTTTTAGAAGTTTATAATGGTATTAAGAACTTTTTTACGATTAAGATTTGTGCAAAAGAGATGACTTTACTTATGAAAAACTTCTATATTGAGCAGATGAAAAAAGCAAAAAATGAAGAAAATAAAGCTGTTAATTGGGAAGCTACTATAAAAGAATATGGAACTTATTTTAACATAGATAAGCTGCTTGAAGAGTTTTATGAACAGTTAGATTTGCAAAGTTCTTTAGAGACGCTTATCGAGACAAAAACAGTAAAAAAGAGAGATTTTATCCCAAATATTCTCGTTTTTAAATAAATCCTAAGATATTTTAAAAAAATATTTACATCAAAAAGGTATAATACAAAAACCAATAGGCTTCCTAAAACAAGGAGGCTATAACACTAGATTAATTGATGTGATAGGAATGATACAATGCAACAAGTATATGATTTGATTATTATTGGTGGGGGACCTGGTGGTATAGGTGCTGCTGTTGAAGCTAAGATTTTAGGGATAGAGCATATCTTGATGATTGAGAAGGGCGATAACCACTCTCAAACGATTAGGAAGTTTTATAAAGATAACAAAAGAGTAGATAAAGATTATAAAGGTCAGATTATAGAGTTACAAGGTAACATAGATTTTAGTGATGGTACAAAAGAGAGTACTTTGAACTATTTTGATTCGTTGTTGGATAATGAGGAAATCGATGCCGTTTTTAACTCTGAAGTTGAGAGCATAAAAAAAGTAAATGAAGATTTTCATGTTGTTACATCAACTGCTGGTTATGTAGCAAAAAATGTCATTATCGCCATAGGAACGATGGGAAAACCTAACAAACCAGAATATAAAATACCACCTTCACTAAAAGAAAGAGTGAACTTTAACCTTGATAAGTGTTCACAAGGTGAAAAAATTCTTTTAGTAGGTGGGGGAAACTCGGCAGCTGAGTATGCAATCGAGCTTTCAAAAACAAATAC
>DLUF01000031.1 GCA_002742765.1 Sulfurospirillum sp. UBA12182
ATGTTATGGAATTATTTGGGATAAAATTAACTATTTTATGAGAAAAGTATAAAAAAGATGGCGGGTAGAGAGAGATTCGAACTCTCGGTAGTGTTACCTACGGCCGCGTTCCAGGCGACTGGTTTAAACCGCTCACCCATCTACCCTGTAAATAAGAACAAAAGTATACAGTTTTTGTTCTTATTTATTTATTATGTTTTTTTAAACAATCTTCACAGATAATTTCTAGGTTAACAACATCATTCAAAACCTTACAATTTGCAAGTTTTTCAATTTCTTTAGTAAAAGATTCTGTTTTAAAATCAAAATCTTCTAACTTACCACACTCTTTACAATATAAGTGTAAATGCTTCTCTTTAGAAATTTCAAAATGTTGCTTTCTTGTGATTTTTATCTCACTTACAATCCCTTTTTCTATCATTTCATTCAAATTTCTATAAATAGTAGATATAGAAAGAGTAGGAAACTTTTCTCTAGTAATTGTTTGTATATCATCTAAAGTTGCATGACCACAGTCTTCTAAAATATCTAAAACACATAATCTTTGAGGAGTTGCTTTTAAAGAATTACTCTTTAGTAAATCTATATTAGACATAATTTATCCTTTTTATTTTAATTTAGAATACTATCATAAATAAAAAAAATTTGCAAATAATTTATTTTCTTTACTAATTTAATTTTTTTATAAGAAACTATATGGAATAATTTTGCAGTTGCAAAAAAATAGCAATTAAAAAAATATTAAATTAAAATTAATTTATATTTAGTATTAGTTAACTTTATAAGAGTAAGATTAATATTAAATCTAAATAAGGAGTAAAAATGGGTTGCGATGCAGGTATAAAAGCTAGAGATAGCAAAGTAGAAAAAGTTGAAAATAACGAAAATCAAATAAAACAGGAGAAAAAAAACATGAGTTCAACAATGGTTCTAAGAAGAATGCCAGAATTTAAAATGGGTGCATATGATGCTAAAAGTGGTCACTATACAACAGTAAGTAGTGAAGATTATAAAGGTAAGTGGACAGTAGTTTGTTTTTACCCAGCTGATTTTACTTTTGTTTGTCCAACAGAGATAGCAGCAATGAATGCAAAATATGATGAATTTCAAGAATTAGGCGTTGAAATCCTTCCTATATCTACTGATACAAAATTTTCTCATAAGAGATTTGTTGAAACTGAACCGATTTTAGCAGGTCTTAAATTAACAATAGGTGCAGATGTAAATAAAACAGTTGCAGAGTCATTTGGAGTATTAATTGAAGAGGAAGGTGTTGCTCTTAGAGGTAGATTTTTATTTAATCCAGATGGTATATGTGTTGCACAAGAAGTACAAGCAGATTCAGTTGGTAGAAATGTAAATGAATTTTTAAGACAAGTAAGAGCATGGCAACATGCAACAAAAACAGGCGAAGTTTGTCCAGCAGGTTGGAGACCAGGCAAAAAAACACTTCCAGTTAATACAGACGTAGAAAAAATGACAGGACGTGTTGGAGATTATATAACAATAGAAGAGATTCTATCTTAATAAAAAGGGAGGTAATCCTCTCTTTTTTTGAAAATTGGAAATTCGTTTTTTGTGATGAGATTTTGTCTGCATAGGAGTGTGTGATAAGAATGACAGATCTTGTTAAGCTCAAACTTTGTAAAAAGTGTGTGTAAAATACAAAGTTTTCAAAAAACGAATTTCCAATATTTTCAAAAGTTAACCTTTAGGAGAAGCATAAAAGTTAATCTTGATGAAATTCTATCAAATAGAGAAAAAGAAAAAATTGTCCTATGTCAAGATTTTGGATTTTTACTCATGATATCTATGATAACTTCATCTGTTGTATGCATTCCCTCTCCTGCTAATCGACCTATATTTTGCAAAGTTATTTCTATATCTCTTCCTACTATGCCATCTCCTGCGTTAAGATGTCTTCCCTGTGAGGCTAACAAATAAGAATCAAAAGAGGCTGTGATAGTAGTAGCTATTTTCATCGCACAAGATGATTTAGCGCCATCACAGATAATTCCAGATACATCACCTAATAAATTTGCGATAGAGTGAGAAACTACCTCTAAGTTCTCATCATTTATAAAAGCTAGTGCACCAGCAACAGCAGATGCAGCGCAAATAACCCCACAATAAGCAGATAATCTTCCTATATTTGTCTTTACATGTACAGTAGCAAGATGTGAAAAAAAGAGTGCTCTAAGTAATTTTTCTTTAGGAATATTCACGATTTTTGCGTATTTTATAAGTGGTAAAGAGGCTGTCATCCCTTGATTTCCACTTCCACTTGTAGTCATAACAGGCAGTGCACAGCCACTCATCCTCGCATCACTTCCAGCACTTGCAAAGGCTGCTGCTCTGTTTCTAACATCATCACCATAGATACCTTTTTTGATATTGCTACATATAAGTTGTCCTATATTGACGCCATATTTGCCCTCTAATCCTTCATAAGCAATTTTAGAGTTAAGATTTATAACCGTATCAAAAAGCGGTTCTATAAGTTGTATATCAACATTTTTTGCAGCTTCATAAATATTTTTTATCGAAAGTTGTTCTCTGTTTTCAAGTGAAGAATTAAAATCCATATCGTTACAAGGTCTATCTAAAATTACTCTTTTGTTGCGTTCAATTCTAGTTATGTTGGTATGAAGATGTTTGATTTCAACTAAAGAACAATGTTTTTTTGAGTATAAGGTTATACAAATATAGAGTTTTACATCTGTTGGAACATGCTCGACAATAATCTCTTTGTTTTTTAAAAAAGTTTGAACTTCAATCATCTGTTCTTTTGTAATATCACTTATAACCATCAAATCTTTTTTACTCTCCCCCGCTATAATCCCCATTACAGCAGAAGTCTCTATACCAACCATTCCTCCACTATTTGGAACGACAACACTCTTGACATTTTTAATGATATTTCCAGATACTCTGATGAGAACTCTTTGAATTTCTTCGTTTAAAATCTCTTTTGCTTTTGCCGCAACATAAGCTATGGCGATAGGTTCAGTACAACCTTCAGCTGGAACAACTTCTTCTTTTAGTATGTTGATAAAATTTTCTATATTAGACTTCAATAAAGCTATCCTTCATTTGAGTTAGTTTTGATATTATATGATAAGATTTCATGATTTGGAGCTATTATGGATAAAAGATATAGAAAATTTTATATAAGATTAATCATAGGTGGTGTCTTTCTTTTAGCGATTTTACTCTCTAGTATCTATAATGCAATAGTAAATTAGTAGTATCCAAGGCACATCTCAGCAGTAAGTTTTATCTTTTTTTCAAAAGGGCTTGGTCCAAAAAATTTACATTTTTCAACGTAAATATTATATCTATAATCTAAATTCAAATCATCATAAAACTTTTTAAGATTAACGAACTTTATGCCATATAAGTCTTTAATCTCTAAAAGATTATACAAACAAGAGTTGTTTGATTTTATGAGATGAGAGGGTGCTATGCCTGTGTATGTACAAAATGCATTTGATTGAACCATCCCTGAGAGGTCTGTACAGCTTTGTAAAATCTTTTGATATTTTACTAGTATACTTTTTTTATCTAAAAAAACAGCTCGACAGCCATCATATTTTGCTGCTTTGACATTTTTCCAAAACCTATATGCATTCGAAGATATACCTACTTTTGCGCATAACTCTTTGTTTAAGACATAATTATCTAAAAAATCATTGTTGGAAAGAGTGTTCATTTGCATCATTATATCCTTGGAAAATGATTATAGATAAAAATTTCTAAATTAATCCATAAAAGTAAAATTCAGAGTATAGAAAATAGTTAATAAAATTTGGCTATAATGTCAAATCTGGAAGATATTTTTATAAAGTATTTCCTAAAAAGTGTGTGATTAGAGGGGGTAACCCCTCTAATTTTTTAGAAGTTGTCCTTTTCTTCCCATAATTCTGCTGTAAATTTTACACATTTGTTTCTTCCGCTCTCTTTGGCTTTATAAAGAGCAACATCAGCAAATTTGATAGCTTTCCAAAATCCATCAGTATCTTTTGGAAATTCACTAATACCGATGCTAATAGTCTTTTGCAAAAGTGTATTTGTAACTTTAAATTTAGTCTCTTCAACTTTTTTACGAATTTTTTCTGCAACTTGAAAGCCATATTCTGGTTCAGTATCTACAAGAAGGATTAAAAACTCTTCTCCCCCAAATCGGATAACGATATCGGATTCACGGATACTTTTTCTAAAGATTGCCGAAGTCTCTTTTAAGAGACTATCTCCAGCATCATGCCCATAAGTATCATTGACTTGTTTGAAAAAGTCCATATCACACATAAGCAAAGATATCTGCTTTTGTCGTCTCAAAACTCCAGCGATAAGTTGATTTGAGTGGTCTTGGAGAAATCTTCTGTTATAAAGTCCAGTTAAACCATCGATTAAAGAGGATTCTCTGAGTGTGTGCATGAGTTGTTTTGTCTCTATAACAGAGAGAGAATTTTTTATATAGCTTTCTGCTTTGAAAACTTTTTCATGAATTTCTTCAACTTCTTCATCTGTTTTTTTAGTATCAAAGGTAAATTGAACAACTGCACCGGGTTTTCCAGCTATAATAAGGGGTATACAGATATGTTCTTTGCCCTCTTCTGGTATGAATTGTCTACAAATTCCTTCATATTCCAAAGAAGATATAGTGTGACCTGTTTTTTGCGCACGGCAAAGTGAGCAGTTGTTGAGTATCTCTTCATGACAAGCTAAGCTCTCATCTCCGAAAAGAGGAGGATGTACAACTTTCATCGTTCCTTTTGCTTCATCCACATCATATATACGATAATTTTCGATTTTTGCATCTCTTTCAAAAACTTCACCAAGTCTTGTGTATACAACATCTAAGGAAGTGTCTTCTTCAATAACTTTTTTAAAGACAGTTACTCCATAGACAGTATCTACTAATTTATTAAACTCTTTGGAGAGTGTTCCTATCTCATCTTCTGATTTGATTTTTAGTTTTTTACTTAGATCTACTTCACCAGTTCCTATGGAGTGAATTTGATGAATCATTGATTCTATCGGTTTGAAGAAAGCATCTGTAAGCCATTTTGTAAAAAACCAAAGCAAAAATATAGCGATTAATACGATGATAGCTATGGAATTTACAGATATCTTGATGGCTTTATTCATCTGAAGAGTGTAGTCTTCGTACATTTGATTGGTTCTTTTTGAAAAAGTTTCTATGATTTTTTTAGTATCTTTAATTTGTCTGTTTAGCTCATTCCAAACAGCATTTATATTTGATTTTGTGTCATTTGATGTAGCGATATTTCCCATCTCTTTGATTTTAGTTGTTATATCTTGAAGTGTTTTCATGCCCTCTGGATCATCTTTTGCCAAGGAGTAGGTGAGCATTTGTATAAAGTTACCACCTTTTTGCGCACTTTGGATGTTGATAGTTGTTTGAGATATCGCATCGTTCATGGAGCGTATATAAAGAGATGCTTCCAAGAGTTGTTTTTCTTTATCTTTATAATTATCGCTCATTTTTGAGAGCTGTTCTAAAACATCAAGTTTTGGAGAGATTTTTTGGATAGCTTGCATATAAGGGATAGTTGTATTTGAGATTTGAGAATATCTAAAATTGATAAAAGTCAAAACAGAAACAGCAACGATACCTATGAGGGTAAACCAGAAAAATGTTCCTAATCCAAAAAGCAAGAATTTCTTTTTGATAGGAAGATTAACAAAAGTGATAAATTGAACAAATTTTTTCCACTTGTTTGTTATATTATTCATCTTAACTCCATAACTTACTATTAGTTTAAAAAAATTATCTAATTATAGTAAAAAATCTTATTATAATACTTAAATTTTTTACATGTAAAGATTTTTATTTATAAAAATTTGTTATCATATTGATTTTAAATCGAAGGAAGGTTTTGGATAGAGATATTTTAGAGGAGCATGATACAGTTGATTTTGATGATGCTCTTAAAAGTGTAGATAATTTTATAAGCCATATTGATGAGATAATTCAAAAAAAAGATTTGCTTTATCGCATAGATATCCAAAAAGCCCAAGAGTTAGTCACAACCCTCTCAAGTACAAAAATACCAAATAATTATTTTTCGTATAAAGATTTTCTTCGAGAAAAGCTTTCTCAAAAATTTGAACTTGAAGCTAACGATATGGTTCTTTTTTTGGATGATGGTATCTATATAAAATTTTTTAAGCAAATTGAAAATAAAAACACAGCAGAGAGACGAGCTTGTGGTATAGAACATGATGTTTTAGAAGAGTATAAAAATGAGTATTTCCCAAATGAAATTTATAAAGAAGAGATATTTGAACTTTTACCGTGTATTGTTGAAGATATCTTAAATTTTAGAAAGATTGATCCTCTCTCTTTTAAGAAAATATTTGTACACGCTTTAGTCAATATGGTAGAGATTATCGTTTTAAATAAGATGAAAACAGATGATATAGTTCTAATCAGAGGGATGAGTTTTTATCTTTTAAGAGAAGTGTTTGACGATGTAATGTTATATATCGCAGATGACATTCTTTTTAATTTTGCAAATGCAGATAAAAAAGCAGGAGAATTTTTGAGTCTCTTTTCTGTTCATGAAATCATAGATAAAAAGGGAAAAAGGCATAAACCAAACCCTATCTTAGATGAGAACAATCACGCATGGAATATGACGACGATACGTTCAACTATGATACAACATAAAAAAGCAAAACAGGCTATCTATGAGAAGAAAGAGGCTTTGGCAAATATCAAAAAAAAGCTAGAAATTTATAAGTTAGACCAAGTAAAACTGACTCAAGAGATAGAAGAGAAGAAAAAAATAGAAAAAGAGTTAGACAAAAGTTTAGAAAAAGTTCAAAAAAGCTTAGAAAAAATTCAAAATGCAACAACAGACAAAGTCAAATTTATAGATGGTGGAGTAGAAAAGATTTTTGATAGAAAACCGCTGATAGCAAAAATCTTGAAAAAAGAAGATGATATTTTTACAGAAAAAAATACTATAAAAAGAGTGATAGAGAACCTTGAAACAAGAGTTGCCAATAAACAAAAAGATATAGATATCTGGAGTAGAAAATATCAAGAGGGGAAAGAGCTTCTAAAAAATATAGAAAAGACAGGACATCCGACAGATAAGGTATATGACAATATTAAAAAAGCACTTGCCAAAACACTTGCAAAAAGATGATTAAAAAATAGTCAATAATAATGATTTTCATAAGATATAATTGTATAAAATAAATACAAGGGTTTTTTATGATTTATAACATTATGGAAAAAGAGCTTTTAAAT
The DNA here is from genome assembly GCA_002742765.1 of Sulfurospirillum sp. UBA12182. GTDB lineage: Bacteria > Campylobacterota > Campylobacteria > Campylobacterales > Sulfurospirillaceae > UBA6810. Next base: position 7,286 of record DLUF01000031.1, read on the forward strand.
ATCTATTTTCAACCTATTTTATCAGTGAAAAGTTCCAGAGTTGTAGGCGTAGAAGCTTTGATGAGAGCTTATGATGAAAATGGAGATATGCTCTCTCCTGTTTTTGTATTTGAACAAGCAAAAAAAGAGGGTCTTTCTTTTGAATTTGATAAGTTTGTGAGAAAAAAATCTTTACAAGCTTTTAGCAAACTCTACCATTCACAAAACAATTTACTTCTTTTTTTAAATTTTGAATCTCATTTGCTAAATATGAAGGTAGATTTTAAGGATTTTGATTTTTGTTTGTTAGCTCATGAGTTAAAAATACCTCCTAAAAATATAGTTTTAGAAATCAAAGAAAATGAGATAAATGATATAAAAAACTTGCAAGAGTTTTGTAACTATTTTAAATCTTTAGGATATATCATAGCGTTAGATGATTTTGGCTCTGGAAATTCAAACTTCGATAGGATTTCCACAGTAAAGCCTCAAATCGTTAAGATAGATAGGTCTTTAATCTATAATTTGCATAACAACTTTATCAACAAAGAGATTTTAAAATCTATCGCAAATATGTGTTTTAAGATAGGTGCTTTAGTCTTAGCTGAAGGTGTAGAGAGCGAAGAGGAGATACTAAAATCTCTCAAACTCGATATTGACCTTTTTCAAGGGTTTTGGTTTGCTAAGCCAAAATCAGAAGCATTTGACCAAAAAATGCTCCAAGAGAAACTTTTTGACATAGGGCTAAAACATACGCAAAATGTAAAAGATTTGATACATCGCAAAGAAAAACTTATAGAAGATGCTAGAGACTATACGCAAGATATCATCAGTTTTATCCAAAAGACCTCTTTGCAAGAAGACTTAATGCAATTTTTAGAATCTAATTTACATGTAGAAGCGATTTATGTTCTTGATGCACAAAATGGAGTACAAAAGGGTGATACTTTTATCGCAAAAGAGACTAACGAGTTTTTTACTCCAGCTAAAGATGGAGACAGTCACTTTATAAAAGAGTATTTTTATATTACCAAAGAGTCCAAAAGAGGGAGTTTTTTGAGCCAAAAATATATCTCAAGAGCTTCTGGAAAGATGTGTAGAACGTACGCTCAAAGATTTATGCATGAGACAAAAGAGTATATCGTTTGTATAGATTTAAAAGAGGGGCATTTCTCTTAAAAATATCTATATAAAATCCATCGGTAGTAAAAACCAAAAAGGATAAATACACCTCCTAGTAGCATGGTTATATGAGATAGTAAGAAGCCCCCTTCGTACAAAAATCCTATCGCAAATGAGACAAAAGTACTCACACCCATAAATACCATATCGTTATAAGCGATGATTCTTCCATAAAACTCTTTTTGTGTTTCATACTGTAAGATTGTATATGTATATGACCAAAGTGTCGTTGTAAAAAGCCCACTCATAATGATGCCGATAAAGCTTACATGTAAATCTTCTTGTAAAATCCCCCACAAGATTATACTCAGCCCTTGCAAAATAAGAAGATAAAAAAGAGATTTTGGATTTGTATATTTACTTAGAAAAAATTGTCCTAAGACAAGAGCGATAGCCCTTGAAGCGTTGATAAAACCTATGGTCAAAGGAACAGCTAAGATATGAGAATATTTTATATCCGCCAATAAAGCGATGAGTGCATCATAAGCTGTGAAACCTACGCAAGAGTGAAGTATGATGAGATGAAAAATCTTAGGATTTTTTCGAAGATAGAAGTATCCTTCTTTGATGGTGGCAAATATTTTTATATTTTTGTTTGTAAGAAGACTAGGAACTTCAAGTTTTAAGAGGATAAGAAGACCTGCTAAAAAGATGAAAATATCGCTTAAAAAAGCCACTTTTACTCCAAAGTAGTGAACATAAAAGCCAGATATCGCCATCCCAAAAGCATACGAGAGAGACCATATCATGGAGTGGATTTCATTTGCTAACTTTAACTCTTCTTGGTTGAGCAGTTTTGGCAAAAGTGACATCTCTGTTTGAAAATAGATACTTCCAGCTCCCATACGAACAAAAACTAAAAAGAGCATTATCCAAAGATAATCAAGTGAATCCATAAAAACCATAAAAAAGACAGTTATCATCTCTGTGCTGATAAGAAAAATCATGAATTTTTTTGTATCTATCATGTCGATTATCGCACCACTAAACGGTGCTAAAAGCATTGCTGGCAAAAATGTAAAAGCAGCGGCTGTACTTATAGCCCATGTTGGAGCATTTAAGTTGATAAGAAGTGTGAAAATTGCCATATGAGAGAACCAAGCTCCAAAGTAGCAAAGAAGTTGAATAGAACTTAATTTCATAAGAGCTTTGTTGGATTTTAAGAGGTTGATATAATTTTTCATAGCATACTTTAGATTTTAGGTGCGATATTTTAGCAAATTTCACATTTAATTTCAATACAATAAAAAAAATAATTTAAGGAGGTTACATGAGATTACATCATGTGTTGTTGAGTTTCTTGGTCTTTTGTGTTATTGGTGCAAATGCAAGTGACACAAAAACTTATAGATTAAAACTTGCCACTTCTTGGGCAAATACAGTGCCTATCTTAGGAGAAGCACCATTAGAGTTAAAAGAGATGGTTGAGACGATGTCAAACGGTAGACTTCAAATCCGTATTGATGACCCAACAAAGCATAAAGCAGGTCTTGCTGTGATGGATTTGGCAAAAACGGGTCAATATGATATCGGCTATACTGCCTCATACTACTACAAAGGAAAAGATTTTAAACTTATTTTCTTTACAACTGTTCCTTTTGGATTACTTCCTTCAGAACAACATGCTTGGTTTGAGTATGGTGGAGGAAAAGAGTTAGCAAAAAAAGTATATGAAGAACATGGACTTTTGCATTTTCAAGGTGGAAACACAGGTATGCAAATGGGCGGATGGTTTAAAAAAGAGATTACTTCACTTGAAGACCTCAAAGGCTTAAAAGTGCGAATCCCTGGTATGGGTGGAGAGGTTATGTCAAAACTTGGTGTTTTAGCTGTAACTGTGCCACTAGGAGAGCTCTATATGTCTTTAGAAAGAGGTAACATAGATGCTGTTGAGTGGATAAGCCCAGTGTTTGATATGAATATGGGATTTCAAAAAATTGCGAAATTTTACTATACTGGCTGGCAAGAACCTGCAAGTGAAACACAGTTTTTGTTTAACAAAAAATCTTTTGATAAATTACCAAAAGATTTACAACTTATCTTAGAAACAGCTATGAGTAAAGTAGCAAATCGTGTTTTAGAAAAAGCTGTTTACCAAAATGCACTTGCTTGGGATAAGATAAAAACAGAACATCCAGATATCAAAGTTGCAAGTTTTCCAAAAGAAGTTTTAGTAGAGCTTGCAAAGGCAAATGATGCTATCTTAGATGAACAAGCAACAAAAGACCCAGTTTTTAAAGAGATACTTGATTCTCAAAGAGCTTTCATCAACAAGGCGAGAGCTTGGACTAAAATGGGTGATTATGCTTACATAAACAATACTGAGAAATAAAATGGAAAGTTTTAGCAAATTAGGATTGATTTCAATTGTGTTTTTATCCTTTTTTGCTTTAACTCTTTTTACAAAACAAGGGTATTTTCAGAGGTTCGATGATACCCTTTTGCTCTTTTTTGAAACAAATAAAACCTTTACATGTACAAAGTTTTTTTCTTTTATAACATGGTTTGGTTCTTTGTGGATTTTAATTCCTCTTGCTTTAGTTATAATCTTTAGTTTTTATGCGAATGCTTTTTACAATGAGATAAAGTTTTTCTCTTTCTCTTTTATTGGTACAATTTTTAGTACATATTCTGTGAAGTTTTTATTAGATAGACAAAGACCGCAACTTTTTGACGCTATTGATTCTCTACCACTTGACCCATCTTTTCCTAGTGCACATACTGCACAGATTTTTGTTTTTATCTTTGTATTATTTTTCATCTTATCTCGTTTCGAATTTCCTTTTAAAGTACCATTTCTTGCACTTTTATTTGCTTTGGCTTTTTTAGTTGGTATCTCTAGGATGTATCTACAAGTCCACTATCCCACAGATGTGATGGCTGGAATTTTGATGGCATTTTTTTGGTCATATATTGGATTGTATTTTTTAAAAGGAGAAGTTTAGCCATGAGAAATAAATTTTTAGAAACAGGTGAACATGGTTATAGACCTATTCAAAAGTTAAAAGTAGTTTTTTCTGGTCTGCGTTTTGCTGTGGTAAGCGATTTTAGTGTAATGTACAAAGTTGTACTTTCTATTGTCTTGCTTATCCCTATACTTATTTTAAGTGATAGATTTAATGCTTCCTTGATAATCCTAGCAACAGGGATGATGCTTATGGCTGAGATTTTTAACACAGCCATAGAAGCGATGTGTGATTATATGAAATCAGACTTTGATGAAAAGATAGGTATGATTAAAGATGTTTCTGCTGCGGCTACTGGAGTCGCTATCTTTGTGTGGATTGTTGTGATGCTAATAGAGATTTATACAATCTACTCTGAACTTAGCAAATACTACTGATTTTCTCTAACGCCAAAGATAAGTAAAATCCAAGCGATAACAAATCCAGTACCTCCGATAGGAGTGATAGCACCGAGCCATTTGATACCACTTATCGCTAAGATATATAAACTTCCACTAAAGATAAAGATACTCCCTAGCATGAGATAACCAGCTATTTTGATTTTTGAATTTTGCTTTACATGTAAAACAAAAGCGATAGCTAAAAGTCCAAGCGCATGATAAAACTGATAGGTAACTGCTGTGTTGAAAATAGCTTGTGAATATGCATCAAAACTAGCTTTTAGAGCATGTGCCCCAAAAGCACCTATGCTTACACTAAGTGCCATCATAAAAGCGCCTAAGCTTATAAATCTTTGAGTTAAGTTGTTCATAAAAAACCTTATTTTTTAGATGTGGTGCTATTGTATCAAAAAAATTTTTGCTCTAAGTGAGAAAATTTAAGTAAAATGTGAGGTTGATTTAAAAAAAAGGATAAGATAGATGCTTCGAGGAATGTTGCTACTTTTGTTTTTTCAATTTTTAGGGGAGCTTTTTACAGCTTTTTTTATGCTCAAGATTCCAGCTGCCATCATAGGTATGTTACTTCTTCTTTGTTTTTTGATGATAAGAAAAAAAAGTTTTCAATCACTCGATGTTTCTGTTTTTTGGCTTTTACGTTATCTGCCTTTGTTTATCATACCAGCAGCAACTGGTATCATCACGCAAATCGATACGATATCCAAAGAGCTTTTAGCCATCACTGTTGCTTTGTTTGTAAGTACCCTTCTCTCTTTGGCTTTAAGTGCAAAGATGATGGATATAATGATAGCTTACAAGGAGAAAAGAAGATGAATAAAGAAGAATTTTTCTCTTTTTTGATAACAAATCCGCTCACTTGGATGATCTTGACTTTGAGTGCATATAAGATAGGAGTGTATGTTTATGAAAAAACAGGTAAACACTCTTTTTTACAACCTATTGCTATCGCTTATGTTATCATGATTCCAACTCTACTTTTAACGCAAATTCCTTATGAAAAATATTTTCAATCCGTGAGTATCTTGCATTTTTTTCTAGCACCAGCTACTGTTGCTTTAGCTTTACCTTTGTATAAAAATCTAAGGTATATTAAGGCTTATTTTATCCCCATAGTTGTGACACTTTTTTTAGGAGGTGTCTTTACGATAACAAGTGCTGTTTTTATTCTTTGGCTTTTTGATGCGCAAGTAGTGACGATGCTCTCCATAAGTACAAAGTCCATTACTGCTCCTATCGCTATCATCACAGCACAAGATATAGGTGCTATTCCCTCTTTGGCTGTTGGATTTGTTGTTATTACAGGCTTGCTTGGGGCACTTTTTGGGAGTTTGATTTTTAAACTTTTACATGTAAAGCATGAGGCATCAAAAGGCTTTGCATTAGGGCTTATCTCTCATGCCATAGGTATCGCAAGAGCTGTGGAGATAAGTGAAAGTGCGGCTGCATTTGCTGCTGTCGCTATGGGGCTTTGTGGTATCTTTACGGCGATACTGTTACCTATAGTGATAGCATTGATATCTTAGTATTTTGATACAATACAAAGAACTCTATAAAAAGGCTTTAATAATGAAAAAAATTGTTCTATTTTCTATACTTTTATTTGCTATAAATGCAAATGCTCTTTCGTGGTCTCAACTCAAAAGTTGGATGAATAAAACGATAGAACCTGATGTAAAATACAACATCGAAACAGAAGGCTACAATGTAAGAGTATACGAGTTTACTCCTTTAACTGACCCAGGAGCAACTTGTATCATGACTTTCACAAATGAGAAAATGGGTATGTACTGCTTCCCAAAAACCGATAAAGCTATCGTAAAAACAAAGTAATTTTTGTAAAAGTGTTTTTAAATTTACATAATAAAATACAATGGTTTGTATAAGCGAGATGTTAAAGTAGATTGCGTTTTACCATTTGTAATAAATCCTTACATGTAAAGAGATGACACTTTTATCGCTTAGAGAGATTATTTATGAAATTTCCTGTAGAATATCTCTTAGAAAATAACTCTCAGTGCCATATGTATAGACCAGTACAATGCATTTGACCTAATGAAAAATATTGTGTTATGATAACTAAATGCACTTTTGATTTACA
>DLUF01000021.1 GCA_002742765.1 Sulfurospirillum sp. UBA12182
TATTCCACCATCATAAACTAGTGAATTTGTAAACCTACTAAGCTTATCAAGCAGATCTTTTAAACTTTTAATCATTTTACCGCTTTATGGGTCAATTTTAGATAAAAAACTATTATTGGGTGCGTGCTTGATGGTTGAGTTTTAAAAATGGCTAATTTTTAGTGTTTTTAGCTAAAAGTTATGTTACCAGTTTCAAACTCTGATGAATACAAACTGATAAAATACCAAATGCTAAAACAGAAGCTACTTTTGTAGCTCCTTTATAATAAATATTACTGCATCCAAAGTCTTCTTTGAGGTATTTATTTACACGCTCAACCATACTTCTTTGGTTATAGTGATGGGTATCTAAACTTTGAGTAAGGTTTAGAATTTTAAATTTCTTTTTTTCATCTTTTATAAGTTGAATTTTTCCTTTTAACTCTTTGGAGTTCTTCGGATTGATATCAATAAGCGGTCTATGATTTAGTTTTTTGGAAAAATCTCTGATAATATTGCTGTCGTATCCTGCATCTTGTAAGTCATAAAGATATGATACTTTTTTGCTTGTCTCGTTTATAAGAGGAAGTGCTACTGAGCTATCATGAACATTTGCCCCTGAATAAATAGCAGTAATAGGGATATCTCCATCTACTACACTGATATGGAGTTTCCCTCCTATCCATGTTTCAAAGTTGCCTTTGGAATTCTGTTTTCTTCCAACTCCACACTGCGTTGATACCAAAGATAGCATCTGCTTTGTGGTTTTCATATCTTCTTGTTGCTGCAAGATACTGGGTGTTTTAGGCTCTCTTGTTTCACCTTTTTTAGGTCGTCCTCTTCTTTTTGGTTTAAACTTTTCTTTTTCTACTTTTACAGGTTTTTCTCTCAGTGGTATTTTTGTTGCATCACTTGCATTATAAAAAAAGAGTGTATCCCTTAGATACTCCTTCACAAACTGCTCATGCGTCTTTTGTGCAATTTTAAGCTCACTGAGCTCCTTAAAGACTCTACTAAATTTAGACTCACTTGGAATATCGTTTTTATATCTCCACCCACACAAGATCCTCAGCGTTCTATCACTATGAAGTCTATCGATAAGGTCTCTGGTTGTTTGGATATTGTAAACACTCTTTGCAATAAATGCTCGTGCAATCTCTTCTCTATGCTTTGGAGTGTTTGTAATAGATACGACAGTGATATTTTTTTCAATCGCAGCAAAGTCTAATATCTTAATAAGCTTTTGCTCTTTATTTGACAACTCTTCTAATTGAAGCTCTCTTTTCAAAGAAGGAAAAAGTGAATTTTCAAGATTTAAAACCTTAGTCCACATTTTAGATAGACTTGAAGATATTTTTGGTAGAATAATTTCCATAAGTTGAATCGCTCTTCTGTTAAATTTTTGTAGTAAAAAATTATAACTTATCTGAAGTTTGATTCAACTTTTTAAAATTTAAATCAGCTTAAATTACGGGTTGTTTTTTATAATCTGCAAGTGGCTCATAAGTATAAAAAATTAGGTTTAAATGAAGAATCTCAAAAGCTAGCTTATATAAAAAAGCTCAAAGAGTGGAACTGGGTACTTTCAACGGGAGTACATTTAGATAAACTTGATGAGATAGTAGAGCAAAATATGGATAAGCTAGAAAAAATCCAAAAACATAATCGTAACATGACTTGGCTTTTCTTTTTAGCTCTTTTTATCATTTTGGTTTTTCTATCGGTGTTTATTTCACGAAAAATCTCATTTGAAATAGGGAAAATAGTTCGATTTTTTCAAAGAGCTGTCCATAAAAAAGAGAAAATGGAGATAGAAAATTTTAAGATAGAAGATTTTAAAACTTTGGCTCTTTATTCCAATGAGATGATTGAAACTATCCATCAAGAGCAAGATAAACTCAAAAAACTAAACACTTCACTAGAAGAGGGTATCAAAGAGAAAACTCATGAGTTAGAAACTCTCAACGAATACTTAAAAGAAAAAAATCGAGAGTTAAGATTAAATCACTATACAGACAACCTCACAAAACTCTCTAATAGAAATAAATTTACAGAGGATATTTTAGCGTATGATGAAGTTATAGTAGCTATTTTTGATGTTGATGCTTTTAAAAATATTAATGATTTTTATGGTACAAAAACGGGAGATAATCTCCTTATAGCCATAGCAAATACTCTTAATTCTTTAGTTCAAGACAGATCAGCAAAAGCGTATCGTCTAAGCTCTGATGAGTTTTTGTTGTTGTTTGATTATAGTGATGAAAACAGAGCTATACAAAAAACAAAAGAGATATTAGACCAAGTTTTACAAGAGAGTTTTTATGATGAAAATGGAAAAATCAAACTCAATGTAAGTATGACTTGGGCGATAGCAAAAGGGAATAAAAATATCTTAGAAAAAGTAGATTTAGCCCTTAATTATGCCAAGAAAAATCGCCTCTCTTATGCTATTTTTGATGAACAAAACCCTCATATGAATACACATAAACATAACATTTATTGGAGAGATAAAATCCAATGGGCTATTGAAAATGATTTGCTAAAACCTTATTTTCAACCGATTGTAAATGTCCAAGATGAGAAAGATAAAAAATACGAAGTTCTCATGAGGATAGTCGATGGCGAAGAAGTTATAACTCCGTATATGTTCTTAGAAGTTGCAAAAGAGACAAAACAGTATCATACACTAACAAGAATGATGATTAAAAAAAGCTTTGAAACATTTGCTCAAAATGAGTATGATTTTTCTTTAAATCTTTCGATTTTAGATGTTCAAAATGAAGAGACGATAAGCTATCTTAAAGAGATGGTAAAAAAACATCACATGAACGGTAGAGTTCTTCTTGAAATTGTTGAGTCTGAAGAGATTATTAATGACGAAAAATTTATCCCTTTTGTAGAAGAGATGCGAGCTTTAGGTGTTAGGTTCGCCATAGATGATTTTGGTAGTGGATATTCTAACTTTGGATTTTTGTTAAAGATGAGTCCAAAATATCTAAAAATTGATGGGGCGTTAGTAAAAGAGATAACAAAAAGTGAAAAATCACTCAGTATCGTCAAAACTATCGTTTCGTTTGCAAAGCAGATAGACTCTATCGTGATAGCAGAATTTGTTGAGACACAAGAGATAGAAGAGGTATTGAAATCTTTAGGGGTTTCTTATATGCAAGGGTATCATTTCTCCCCTCCACAAAACAAACTTTAAAAATTTTCACAAATAAGTGTCTTTTTTATGAAGCTTTCAGGGAAGCTATATTAAGCTTTTTTAACACATCATTAGGAGTAGGATTATGGGATTTTTCGGTGATACAAAGGCGTTAGAAAAAAGGATTTTAGAGTTAGAAACTCAAAACAAAAATCTTTTGGAAGAAAATGGCAGTTTAAAGGCTGAGGTTGCAAGACAACAAGATACTCTAAATGAACACAATCAAGAAGATATAGAGTTTAGTGCAAAGCAAAAAATCATTGACTTGTTGATGAAATCTTATGAGAGTGGAGTTGGTTTTTTACAAAAAATCATGCAAGCAAATGTTGAGGCTCTTGATGAAGCGACTGAGTTGAATGGTAGAACAAGTAGTAGAATAGACAATGTAAAGCACCAAAGAGAAGGGGTTATCTCAAACATAGAACAAATTAGTGTTGAAACTTCCAATTTGGAAAATGGCGCACATACGCTTAATGAAAGCGTAACTTCTATCAGCGACATCATCAATCTTATCAAAGATATTTCAGATCAAACAAATCTATTGGCACTCAACGCTGCGATAGAAGCAGCAAGAGCTGGAGAACATGGTCGTGGGTTTGCTGTTGTTGCCGATGAGGTAAGAAAACTTGCTGAACGCACACAAAAGGCGACTCAAGAAGTTGAGATGAATATCTCCCACCTAAAACAAAACTCTTTAGAAATTTTAGAAATGACGAAGAGATTTCAAGAAAATGGTGAAACTATAAACAATACTTTAGATCAATTTTTTGAAGAATTAGAGTTTGTTATCTCTAACTCTGATAAGATTTCTAAAATCACAAAAAATATAACAAATGAGATAGGTATAGGCAATGGTAAAGCTGATCATATTCTCTTTAAGCTTTTAGCTTATAAGGCTTTTATGTATAAGCAAAAACCACAAGAAGTTCAAAATGAAAATGAGTGTAGATTTGGTAAATGGTTTGTTATAAATCATGAACAAATCAAACATGAACAAAAAGTACTTTCTTCTTTAAATTCACACCATAAAAATGTTCATGATGGAGTAAAAGAAGCTATCAAACTATGGTTAGATGATGTAAAATTTGAAGTTGCTATCGAAAGAATGAAAAGTGTTGAAAATTCAAGTGAAAAAGCTTTTGAAGAGTTATATGAAGCTTTTGTAAGTAACAGAGCCTCTTAACTTTATACGATTTTAAAGAAGTTCTTTTGAGGAGAACTTCTTTCTCTCTTTTTTACTATCAAGATTTAATCAGCACAAAAAAAGTACAATTACGAAAAAAAATAGAGTTATACATATGGTTGGTTTAGAAGTTGCAGAGATTATCGGGATTATAGCATTTGCCTTAAGTGGTTTTTTGGTTGCTGTGAGAGATAGATTGGATTTGCTTGGCATTTTTATAGCCTCTTTTTTAACAGCCCTTGGAGGGGGTGTTTTAAGAGATACGGTTTCAGATAGAATCCCTTTTACTTTTTCACATCTTTTACCAACACTTTTAGTGATAGGAGTTTTGATTTTAAGTATTCTTTTTAAATTGCATTTAAAAGATTCTATCGAAAAAAATTTCTATTTTATTATCAGTGACTCGATTGGTTTAGTATCTTTTTCTATCTCTGGTGCTTTTGTTGGCTTGATGGTTGATTTTAACATTTTTGGTGTTGTTATGTTAGGACTTGCTACGGCTGTTGGTGGTGGAGTAATGCGCGATATCTTACTTAACAAAGTTCCTGTTTTGCTTACAAGTGAACTTTATGGCAGTGTTGCTATCATCGTTTCTATCGTGGTTTATGTATGTGATAAACTCGGGTTTGTTGGGTATATCCCTTTGAGCCTGATTTTTATTTTTGGTTTAAGTTTTAGGCTTTTGGCGTATTACAAAAGGTGGCATTTGCCAAAGATTGGTTAACAATTCTAAGATATAATTTTAAAATTAAAGAAAAAGAGGGTTAGATGTTCGAGAATATGGATAAAGAGTATGTTTTACAAACATATCCAAGAAATTATGTAAATTTTAAACAAGGTATAAATGCCACACTTTTTGATGAAAACAAAAAAGACTATATAGATTTTACAAGTGGTATAGGTGTGGTAAGTGTTGGACATGGAAATGAAAAAGTGGCAAATGCTATTTGCGAGCAAGTGAAAAATATCACTCATATTTCAAATCTTTTTTTGATAGAACCACAAGCGAAACTAGCTAAAAAGATATCTGAATTATATGGCAAAGATGTAGGAACTTTTTTTTCAAATTCTGGTGCAGAAGCAAATGAGGGTGCTATCAAATTGGCACGTATGTATGGTGCAAAAAAATTTAAAGCAAAAAAATATAAGATTATAACACTTGAACACTCTTTTCATGGAAGAACTCTAGCCACGGTAAAAGCAACAGGGCAAGATAGTTTTCATAAAGCTGAGTTTTCTCCATATCCAGAGGGATTTTTGTATGTAAAAACACTTGCTGATGTGTATGAAAATATCGATGAAAGTACAGTAGCTGTTATGTTAGAGCTTGTTCAAGGAGAAGGTGGTGTCACACCTTTTGCAAAAGAAGAGATACAAAAATTAGAAAAATTTTTAAAAGAAAAAGAGATTTTGTTGATTATTGATGAAGTTCAAACTGGGATTTATAGAAGTGGAGAATTTTTAGCAACAAATCTTTATGAAATAGACCCAGATATCATCACACTAGCAAAAGGCTTGGGTGGTGGTGTTCCCATCGGTGCTGTTGTAACAAAACATAAAGATGTCTTTGGAGTTGGTGATCATGGCACAACTTTTGGCGGTAATTTTTTAGCAACAAGAGCTGGTTGTGTAGTTTTAGACATATTAGAAGAGTATAAAAATAGTGGAGCTTTAGATGAAGCCCTTCTTTATTTTGATACAAAATTAAAAGCTATTGTTCAAAAATTCCCATCACTTTTTGAAAAAGAGGTTGGTTTAGGACTTATGCGAGGACTTCGCTGCAAAGAGGAAACTAATTTACCAAAGATTATAAAATCTGCTTTTGAAGAAGGGGTTTTAGTGCTCAAAGCAGGAAGAGGAACAGTGCGTTTTCTACCCCCTCTTACTATATCAAAGGATGAAATTGATGAAGGATTTAAGAGATTGGAGATTTCCCTTGAAAAGATTGGTTAGTTTAGTTTGTTTAGCAACATTCTCTTTCGCGGCTCAGAGTGATTCTTTTTTATCTAAGTTAAAACAAGAACAGCTTGATATAAATAAAAAAACAAATGAGCTAGAGAGTGATAATTTACAATTAGATTGGATCAATACCATAAATGGCTCTTACACATTTGTTAACTCTGACCAAGTTGTAGATGATAGGGAAACAGGTATGTTTTCAGTGAGCTTAGAACAGCCTATTTTCAAAAGTGGTGGGATTTATTTTGCTATCAAATATGCAAGTGCAAATAGAGAATTTTTAAAGCTAAGTACCAGCCTAAGTGAACAAACATTAATTAAAAGTGTTATATCTTCTTGGTATACAATCAAAAAATTAGAATTACAGATAAAAAGGCAAGAGGCGTTAATCGAAAATGCAAAGATAGATATCGTTAGAAAAAAAGAGCAATATGAGAGTGGATTTTTAGATAGTAGTTACTTGGATAATGCGATTTTATCCAAAAGCTCACTTCAAAAATCTCTTCTTGATATGCAAGCGAGTCAGCATGAACAAATCATGGCCTTTAAAGCTTTAAGTGATGCTGATTATATGGCTATTGAGCCTCCTCGTTTTGTGATGATAACAGAGGAAGATTTTTTACAAAATTCTCTAGCTGTACAGCAAAAAAATGCAAATAGTTTGCGCAGTGAATATCTAAAAAAAATGACGATATCAAATTATCTACCAACAGTCTCTTTAACTGCTGGATATTATGATAGTAGGGTTGATTCAAATGGCAATATTGAAAATGATACGTATAAAAATGTAGGTTTAAAAGTAAGTATGCCTTTGTTTGATATCAACATCGCAAGAAATATAGAGATTAAAAGATTAGCGCATCTAAAATCTCAAATAGAAATTGAAGATACAAAAAGAAGTGAATTAAGTGAATATCTAAGTGCTACTAAAGAGATACAACTGCTTCAAAAGAAAGTTGAACTTGCAGAACAAGATTATGAACTTTATGCATCACTTCTTCACTCTACTACGGAGCTATATGAAGCAGGGGAAAAAACAAGTTTTGATGTTGATACATTAAAAAATTCGCAAGAGACTATGAAGTATGACAAAATGATTTATGAAATCGAAATCCAAATGGCTCTTTTAGAGTTATATGCGAAGATGAATGCTAAACTTTAGTCAATACATGAAAGAGTGGTTATATGCCCCAAAAGGGTATTATGCCACTCACAATACAATCGGTAAAGAGGGTGATTTTTATACCGCTGTGAGCTCAAGTATGTTTTTTGGTGGTGCAATCGCCAAAAGAGCGATTTGTAGTATAGAAGAGTTTTTAGGCGAAGATTGTGCTATCATCGAAATAGGTGCTCATAAAGGGTATCTTCTTGCAGACATTATACAGTTTATCTTTACTCTCAAACCAGAACTTTTAGAAACATTAAAATTTTATATTGTTGAGCCATTTGCTGAGAATCAAAAAGCCCAGCTTGAGTATTTTAAAGAGAGCTTTGGAGAGAAGATAGAGCTTTTACATGTAAAGAGTTTAGATGAGCTTACATGTAAAAGTGCTTTTATCGTTGCAAATGAAATTTTCGATGCTTTTTCATGTGAAATCATCAACAAAAATAAGATGCTTTATGTACGAAACCATGAAGTTTTCTTTGATACGATAGAAGACGAAGTCGCTCAACTTGCCCAGTGTTATGGTATACAAAAGGGTGAAGTCGCGGTAGGGTATGAAAAGTTTTCCAAGTCAATGTATAAGGCAGTTGAAAAATTTGAGTTTATTACTTTTGATTATGGTGATAGATTTGCAAGAAATGACTTTTCTTTAAGAATATACGAAAAACATAATGTTTTTCCTTTTTTCTCCTTAACCTCTCTTGTTGATGAAAAACATAGAGTTGAGAAAAATTTATGTGAAATGTTTGGCAATACAGATATAACATATGATGTGAATTTTGCTCATCTTATAGGAGCTTTTGAAAAGAGTGGTATAAAGCTTCATGAGTATACAACACAGATGAAAGCTTTGATTGATTTTGGTTTAATTGAACTGTTAGATATTTTAAAAACAAATACAAGTCAAAAAGCTTACAATGCTGAGATGAATAGAGTCAAAACACTTATAGATCCAGCGTTTATGGGAGAGAGGTTTAAAATGTGCTGTTTTAGAAAGGAAAAGAATGAAACTCATAGTTAATGGCGAGACAAAAATCACAAATGCAAATACTATCGAAGAACTCCTTGAAGAGTTGGGAATTAAAGACAAAGTCATGGCAGCAGCTTTAAATATGGAAGTGGTAAAAAAAGACAATTGGTCTACATGTAAACTTCAAGAAAATGATAAAGTAGAATTTTTACAGTTTGTTGGTGGTGGTTGATTAGTGTGAAAGTGCTTTTATCTGTTGTTTCTTAGCCTGTATAGCTGCAACTGCTATGGCGTATTCTCCATCATGTGTGATGCTAAGACTAGTATCTGTGATGTCAAATTTATCTATAAGTTTTTGCGAAAGAGTAAAAAAAGGTGCACCACGAGAGTCTTTGTGAAGTTTGATATCAAAAAAACTACACTCAGAGCTGATTCCTACTCCTAAGGCTTTTGATATCGCCTCTTTTGCTGCATAAAAACCAGCAACTGATGAGATACTTTTTGCAAGATTTATCTCATCTTTAGATAAAAATTTTGTGAGCGCTTTGTCTCCAAAACGCTCTTTTAGCTGTTTTATTCTTGCTATTTTAACGGTGTCAATGCCAATCATCATTGAACGACAAAATCTGTGAAAAAGATGTTTCTTATCTGTCCATCAGCAAGTATATCATTGATTTTTGTAACAATCTCATCTTTGAGTCTGTCTTTACCTTTAATCGTACTTACCTCTTCAAAAGTCTTAGATGAGAGTGAACGTATCACGATATCTCGGATTAAAGATTTCTTTTTATCCATTTCAGCAGCTAGATTTTCAGAGTCTAACTCAATGTCTAAAGCAACTTTAAGATATCTACTTCCACTTTCACTTAAAAGATTGACGATAAATTCGCTCATAGGATACATAGGACCAATACTCAGATAATCAGTTGAGCGTTTTATCTTTTTTTGAGTTGTGCTAGCAGACATTTGTTGGCCAGATTGATTTGCTGCACTCTCATCATCACTACCAAGCAAAAAGAAAGCTGCAACTGCTCCACCAACCAATAAAACAACAAGCAGAACAATAATCAGGATTAATACCATATTCCCGCCAGATTTTTTCTGTACTTCTTCTTCGATCTCTTCTGCCATTACCATTCCTTTGGTTTAGATTACTTTTGATATATCGTAAAATTATATGAAAAGTTTAATAAATGTGTTCTAAATTACATCCATTCGATGAGTTTTGAAACTTCTTCGACTTTATAGCATTTGATTCCTTCAGTTTGCTGTTGTGGTAGTGAGGGAACAAGTGCTTTGGAGAATTTTTGTGATTTTGCCTCTTTGAGTCTTTGGTCTAAGTTAAAAACATCTCTTATATCACCTATGAGACTCACCTCTCCCATGAAGATAGTATCTTTGCTAATTGGACGATTTCTAAAACTACTTATTATAGCTGCTATTATAGCCAAATCTGCCGATGTTTCAGTGATTTTTATCCCACCTGTAATGTTGATAAAAACGTCATATTGATTGAAAGGTAAATCTAGTTTTCTCTCCAAAAGAGCTAAGAGCATAGTAAGACGGTTTAGTTCATATCCAGTTGAGCTTCTTTTGGGATTAGAGTAGCTGCTTTCACTAACAAGTGCTTGTACTTCGATAACAATAGGACGACTTCCTTCCATGATGACAGTTGTTGCTGAACCAGCTTGAGGATTCCCTCTTGTGAAAAATTTGTTAGAGATATCTTTTGCACTATTTAAACCATCATGTCTCATCTCAAAAATTCCAACTTCACTAGTTGAGCCAAAACGATTTTTAAAACCTCTTAAAAGTCGTAATTCTCGTGAGGAGTCTCCTTCAAAGTATAAAACCGTATCTACCATATGCTCTAAGATTCGAGGGCCTGCGATGGAGCCTTCTTTGGTGATATGCCCAATGATAAAGATAGCCAAATTATGCTCTTTTCCCCAGCGCATAAGCTCAAAAGTGATTTCTCTTACCTGAGAAACGCTTCCAGGGGCTGCTGTGAGTTTGTCACTGTAAAGTGTTTGGATAGAGTCAATTATCAAAGTTTCATAACTGTTTTTTGAGAGTTCAGCTAGTATGGCATCTAATCTAATTTCACTAAGAAGATAGAGATTCTCATAGCTGCTTCCTAGCCTATCAGAGCGTAGTTTGATTTGTCCAGCGGATTCTTCTCCACTTACATAAAGCACTCTTTTCCCATCTCTTGCGAGATTGCCAGCAATTTTTAGTAAAAGAGTAGATTTTCCAACACCAGGACTGCCCCCTATAAGTGTTAGGCTACCATTGACGATACCTCCTCCTAGAACCAAATCTAACTCACTATCTCCTGAGCTAAATCTTGAGAGTTTATCTTCACTAACAGCTGTTATAGAGATAGCTCCATTTTGTGTAGAACCTAAGGAAGTATTTATCTCTTTTAAAACTTCTATTTGTTGTGTACTTAACTCAACAAATTCATCCCAAGCACCACAGTTTGGACATTTCCCCATCCATTTTCCACTTTGCATTCCACAAGCTTGGCACTCGAAAAGAACCTTTTTTTTTGCCATAACTTTATTCCGATTTTATAAAGATAGCATCAAGTATAGTTTCAATATACTCATCAGGATAAAATTCAATCAAATCATCCTCTTTTTCTCCTACCCCAACATAGATGATAGGAAGTTTTAACTCTCTTGCTACTCCAAACAAAGCCCCACCTTTGGCAGTACCATCAAGTTTTGTGATGATAATGGCATCTACTCCTACAATGTCGTGAAAAGCTTTAGCTTGATTGATGGCAGAATTGCCTTGTGTACCATCTAAGATAAGGATTTTTCTATGTGGAGCACCCTCTTGGGCTTTATCACAAATTCTAACGATTTTTTTAAGCTCATTTGCTAAATTTGTTTGATTATGTAATCTACCTGCTGTATCGATAATAACATTATCCATTTTCTTTGCACTAGCAGACGAGATAGTATCGTATGCAACTGCTGATGGGTCATGGTCTTGTTTTGTAAAAACGATAGGGATATCAAGCTTTTGAGCCCATCTTCTAAGCTGTTCGATAGCGGCAGCTCTAAATGTATCGGCAGCTCCTAGCATCACTTTTTTGCCAGTTTTTTTATAATTGTTTGCAAGTTTTGCGATAGTTGTGGTTTTCCCAGCACCATTAACACCGATGACAAGTTCTACAAAAGGAGAAGAGGTTTTATGTTTTATCTCATAATCATAGATAAAATAAGCCTTTAAAACCCTCTTAACATCTTCTCTTTTTACTTTATCTTGTGGCGGAAGATAGTAGATAATCTCTTCAACAATCTCATAAGGAACATCTGATTCAAGTAAGATTTCTTCTAACGTCTCTTTATCAATTTTATCAACTTTTTCAGGAAGAACCTCTTTAATCGCAGCAACAGTTTTATTTAATCCCTTTTTTATAAATCCAAACATATAATTTCTTTTCCTTTTATAACAACTTATTTATATCAACTTCAAGCATCTCTTCAGGTATAGCTCCACTATAATGCTTAAAATAATCTCCATCTTTATCGTAAAGTATCATATAAGGAATACTCTCAATACCTCCTATATGAGTAGAAAGTCGAAAGTTTTCTTTTGAATTTGTCAACGTAAATTCTACATTGTTATTGTTGATGAAGTTGATAATCTCTTGGTTATCTTGATTCTCTTCTAAGATAACACCTATGATGACAAGATTCTCTTTGTATCTATTTTGTAAGCTAGCAAGATGAGGCATTTGTCCTACACAAGGTGGGCACCAAGTCGTAAAAAAATTAAGAAGAACAATCTTTTTCTCAAACCCTTCAAATACAAAGCCTTTATCCTTTACATGTAAAACTATTTTTTCTCCATTTATACCTTCTAAAATGAATTTTGATTTATCTTCTTGAGTAGAAGGATTTGACTCTTTTTTACTTTGTGTAGCATCCTTCTGTGAGCTTTCATCTTGGCAACCAGATAAAGCTAAAAGCAAAATAGATAAGAAGATGGGAAGAAAAAAACGCATAAATTTCCTTTTGTATGGTAGAATAATTCTTGAAGAGAAGATTATATCAAAAATCTCTTAAACCAGAAGAAAGAAGTTGATGCAAAAGTTCCAAGATAAGAGCTTATTTAGGGAGTATTGTAAAAAAAGGGTAAAGTATTTTGCTAAAGTAAGTAGATACAAAAGAGATAAAGCAGTCACTAATAAATTGTTTTATCTTATAAAGATGACAAAAGCAAAGGATATCTTGTTGTATGTTCCTCTTGCTTCAGAAGTGAATATTTTATACCTTTTAAAGACACTAAGGGGAAAGAAAAATATTTTTGTCCCATTTATGGAAGGTGTCAGTTTTAAGATGGTAAAATTTAGACTACCCTTGTTTAAGAAAAATTTCAATATCAAAGAGCCAAAGAACTCTTTAAGAAAAATTTCTAAACTTGATTTAGCGATAGTGCCTGTCCTTGGGGTTGATGGTACACTAAAGCGTGTGGGTTTTGGAAAAGGGATGTATGATAGATTTTTTGACTCCCTCCAGAGTTTACCTTATGTTGTTTTTGTACAACTAGGTGAATGCATAACATATGAAAAAGTATGTGATGATTTTGACATACAAGCAAATTTATATATAACCCCAAAGAAAAATATAGTCCAAAGAGGAAAAAATGATAATCGAAACAAGTATAGCAGCCGCAGCCGCTATCATAAGTGGCACAGCAGGCTACTTAATAGCAAAAAAATTAGATGCTGCAAACTATGAAGTTTATGTTGCGCAGGCAAAGGCAAAAGCAAAAGCGATTGAACATGAGGCGGAATTAATCCTTAAAAATTCAGAAGTAAAAGTGAGGGAAGCGGAGATTTTTGCAAAGCAAAAATACGAAGATAAAGTCATTTCATGTAAAAAAGAACATGCAGAGAAAATGATGGATTTAGAAAAAAAGGATAAGAATCTTAAAGAAGAGTTTAAAAGATTAAACAAAGAAAAAAGTGAATTAGGAAATCTGAAAAAAGAGGCTCATGAACTTTTTGAAGAGGGTGTGAGTTTAAAAGATGAATATACAAAAAAAGTTCAAGAAGCTTTAGAAGTACTTGAGCGTTCTGCTGGTCTTACTGAAGAAGAAGCAAAAGATTTAGTACTTAAAAAAGTTGAAGAAAAATCTCGTGCAGATATAGCTCATATTGTAAGACGTTATGAAGAAGAGGCAAAACAAGAGGCAAAACGTAAGGTAAATTATATTCTTGCTCAAGCAACTAGCCGATACGCTGGAGAGTTTGCAGCTGAGAGACTAATCAATGTTGTCAATATAAAAGATGATGAGTTGAAAGGTCGTATTATTGGTAAAGAGGGTAGAAATATAAAAACTTTAGAGATGCTTTTAGGTGTTGATATCATTATTGATGATACTCCAAATGCAATTATCTTAAGTAGTTTTAACCTTTATAGACGTGCTATTGCTACAAAAGTCATTGAACTTCTTGTAGAAGATGGAAGAATCCAACCAGCAAGAATTGAAGGAATTTATGAAAAAGTAAAAGAGGAGTTTGACCAAAGTCTTATAGAAGAGGGTGAAGAAATCTTGATTGATTTGGGTCTTACAAAAGTCCATCCAGAGATTGTAAAACTCATAGGAAGATTAAAATTTAGAGCGAGTTATGGTCAAAATGCACTTGGACACTCTTTAGAAGTAGCGCACTTAGCAGGAATCATAGCAGCTGAATGTGGTGGAGATGAGATTTTAGCAAGACGTGCTGGAATTTTACATGATATAGGTAAAGCACTTACTCATGAATATGCAGGAAGCCACGTTGATTTGGGTGCCGAGATTTGTAAAAGATACAAAGAACATGATGTTGTTATCAATGCGATTTATGCTCATCACGGACATGAAGAAGCAACAAGTGTCGAATCTGCTGCTGTTTGTGCAGCAGATACTCTCTCAGCAGCACGTCCAGGTGCTAGAAGAGAAGTTTTAGAGAGTTTCTTAAAAAGAGTTCAAGAAATTGAAGAGATAGCAAAGTCAAAACCAGGCATAAAACAAGCATATGCGATTAATGCAGGACGTGAAATCAGAGTTATTGCGAATGCAAAATTAATTAATGATGATGAAGCAGTATTGCTTTCCAAAGAGATAGCAGAAGAGATTGAAAGTAAAGTTCAGTACCCAGGTGAAATCAAAGTAAATGTTATTAGAGAATTAAGAGCAGTTGGATATGCTAGATAACCTTTCGTAGGGGAAAAATATGAAGGGTAAGATTCAGAGTATCGATATTGATGACAATATCGGTACTCTTTGTGATAGTAATGGAAATGAAATACCATTTTCTCTTGATGATTGCGTTGGTTTTGAAGATACCCCTCGTATCCTTGAAGAAGTCGAGTTTGGAGTAAGTGGTGGGGAGATATATTTTGTTGAACCAGCCAATAAAAAACAATCAACTCCTAAAACGATAGCCTTTGAAGAAACTTCTATAACTCCGAAAGAAAAACGAAAAAAAAGAGATTATGCATCAGATATTCCTTTAAGTGTTTCGATAAAAGATTGTATTGATGAGCATTTTGATGATGTGAGCTATTCGATTGAAGAGTATGAAGCTTCTTTTGAAGAGCATGAAGAGCTAAATTATGCTTTAATGAAACGCTTTTTAAATACGGCATACAACAATCTTATGGATATGGATAGTAGCTTTATGGACGAAGAACTTGTGGGACTTCATTCTGATTTACTAGCACTTGATAAGCTCTATACGCAGCTTCTCAAGAAAGAGAGTGTTCCTAAAATCGCTTATGAAAAAATTTTTTTAGATAGGCAAAAGATCTATAAAGAAAACAAAAAAAGACTAGAATCAAACTCTTCTGAACTTTTTACTTTAGAATCAAGTGCAAAAACACTTTATACACAAATTCAAGATATCGAAAAAAGACTAAACGATGGAAAATCCCAGCAAATTTCTCAAGAACTTGAGTTTGATTTGAAGCGATATAAAACTTACTATGTTGATACACTTCATAAGATGGGAACTCTTAAGGATGAAAATATTGTGTTAAAAGAATCTTTAAGTAAATTTGAAAGTAAATATGAAGCAACATTTTTAGAGCTTTACGAAGAAGCTTCTAAACAGTGTTTTTCTCTTTTGAAAAGACAACTTGATGGATATGCGTATGTTTTTGACCAAAAGATGTGGGAAAGAGCAGAAACTTCAAGTTCCATCATAGCTTTTTTTAAAAAAGCACATATAGAAGAGGAGTTTTCAAGTAAAACTTTTCTGAAATATTTCATAAAAACACTTGATAAAAACAAAATGAGCAAAGAGTTAAAAAGACTAGAGGATTTGCTTTATTATTTGGAGAGTAGAGCAAAAAAACGTTTTTTGATTGTAGAAGAGAGTTTGAGTGAAGCTGAGAATTTAAAACACCTTTTAAGAAGTTTTGACAAAGATTTTAATGTTGAAAGTGTTGATAAACCTCGTTCTATTTACTATCGTAGAGATTTGAAAATTATGGATTTTATTTTTATTGAGTATGGATTAAAAAATCCTCCTTTGAAAGATTTTTTATCAATGCTTCGTGTAAGAGTAAAACAGATTGGGAGTAAAGCTAAAATCTGTGTGATAGTAAAAAATGCAAATAAAGATATCATAAGTAGCATTAAAAAGCTAGGTATATCGTATATTGTTGCTTTACAAGTACCAGAACAAGAATTAGAACAGAGTCTTTTGAGCATTATTGAGAGTATATAAACTTTATGCATACTAAATATACATTTAAAGAGATTTTTACGGAAGTAAAAAAATATAAAAAAGAGTTTTTTTATGCTAATTTATTAGCGATTTTTGCTGTTATCTTGCACACTCCTGTACCACTTTTAATGCCAGTTTTGGTAGATGAGATACTTTTAAACAAACCCTCTTATGTTGTTAAAAGTGTAGATTATTTTTTAGGTGCAAGTGAACCTTATGTTTATGTTTTTATCGTTTTATTTATAGTTGTTTTGTTAAGAACTCTTTTTTTTATATTAAATTACTTTCAAACAAAGCTTTTTACTATTATCTCAAAAAATATAACTTATAAGATAAGAAAAGATACTTTAGCCCATCTTTCAAAAGTCTCCTTAAATAAATTTGAATTTTTGGGTTCAGGCTCTATCTCTTCTATGTTGATAGTAGATGTGGACACGATTGATAATTTTTTAGGGACTATTATTAGTAGGTTGATTATCTCTATTTTAACTATGCTTGGTGTAGGTATTATTTTACTCATGATTCATTGGCAACTTGCTCTTTTCATTTTGATTTTAAATCCTATTGTGGTGATTTTAACGACAAAAATAGCAAGAAATGTTTCAAAACTAAAAAAAGAACAGAATCTTTCATATGAAGTTTTTACAAAATCGCTTAATGAAACATTAGAACTTTTTATGCAAATCAAGGCTGCAAATAAAGAGAATTATTTTTTTGGAACTATTGTTAATGATGCTTTTTCATTAAAAGAAAAATCGATAAAATTTGGTTACAAAAGTGATGGTGCCTCAAGGTTTTCTTTTTTGATTTTTTTATCAGGGTTTGAGCTATTTAGAGCTTGTAGCATTTTGGTGGTAGCTTATTCTGATTTGAGTATTGGGTTGATGTTGGCTATTTTTGGTTATCTTTGGGTGATGATGACACCTATACAAGAGATTATCAATATGCAATATGCATATCACAATGCAAACGCAGCTTTACAACGTATTAACTCTTTATTTGAACTTGAAGTAGAACCAACATATCCAAAAGAGAAAAATCCTTTTAAGGATAACGTGACAAACTCTATTTTCATGAAAGATGTAGAATTTTATTATGAAGAGGGCAAACAATCTTTACATGTAAAAGCATTAGAGGTGCCAAAAGGTAAAAAAATAGCTATTGTAGGTGCAAGTGGAAGTGGAAAAACAACTTTAGCACAACTTTTAGTAGGTCTATATCCTTTGGATAAAGGAGATATATTGTTTGATGGCGTCTCAATCAGACAAATAGGACTAGATGTAGTAAGAGAAAATGTGTATCTTGTTTTACAAAATCCTCAACTTTTTAATGATACAATAAAAAACAATCTTTTACTTGGTTATGAAGCGAGTGAAGATGAGATACAAAAAGCTTTAAAACTAGCACAGTTAAGTGATTTTGTTGAAAGTTTACAAAACGGACTTGAAACTCAAATCGGTAAACATGGAATAAAACTTTCTGGTGGGCAACGTCAACGTCTTTCAATTGCAAGAATGATTTTGCAAAATCCAAATATCATTATACTTGATGAGTCAACATCGGCGTTAGATGTTCATACAGAAACTAAACTCTTTAATGAGTTAGAAAACTATTTTGAAGATAAAACGATGATTATAATAGCTCATCGCTTAAGTACGATAAGAAAAGCTGATTATATATATGTACTAGACTTTGGAGAGATTGTAGAAGAGGGGAGTGCGGAAGAGTTGATGAAAAAAGAAGGGCTGTTTTTTAGCTATATAAATAACAAACAAGGATAAATTATGAAAAAAATTGTAACTATTTTTACATGTATTCTTTTAACAGTAAAACTTTTTGGAGCCGTTGAGGAAGATATCTTAGAAGCAACAAATAGTTTTAAGAGATTTGTAGAAACAAATAAAATTCCAAAGCAAGTTATACAAAATGCTAAAGCGATAGTTATTATTCCTAACTATATGAAAGCTGGATTTTTAATTGGTGGACAATATGGAAAAGGAATCGTAGTAATTCAAAAAGCAAATCAAGAGTGGACTAATCCATTTTTTATCTCTTTAGCTGGAGGAAGCTTAGGATTGCAGATAGGATTTGAAGCAAATGATACTATGCTCGTTTTTATGACACAAAAGAGCTTGAAAGAGCTTTTAGATAGTAAGATTACAATTGGAACAGAACTCTCTGCTTCTGTTGGACCGATTAAAGAAAATTATAACAAATACAAAGAGATAAATTTTCAATCAGATATTTTAACCTATTATATAAAAGAGGGATTGTTTTTAGGTGCTTCCTTTGATGGAGCTGTGATAAATCATGACAATGAAAGAAACTCTTATCTATACGGTACTTCAAATGTCTCTTCTATTATAGATATTCCTAAGAAAAAGGACATATATGGTATACGAGAGTTGGATAAATATTTAGATAGATATACAAAATAGGAAAAAATTTGGAAGATATTATAAGTTCACTCTCAACATATGGATATATTATTTTATTTCTCTATTCTTTAGGTGGAGGTATGGTTGCTATTATAGCTGCTGGTGTTCTTTCTTATACAGGGAAAATGGATTTAGGAGTATCTATTTTTATAGCTTTTTTAGCAAATACTATTGGAGATAGCTTACTTTTTTATATGGGAAGATATAATAAATCTCAAATCATGCCTTATATAAAGAAACACAGACGTAAACTTGCCCTTAGCCATTTACTAATGAAAAAATATGGTGATAAAATTATATTTTTCCAAAAATTTGTTTATGGAATCAAGACTTTAGTTCCATTAACCATAGGTTTAACTAAGTACTCTTTTACAAAATTTAATATTTTAAATGCTGTATCAGCTGCTATTTGGGCTCTTCTGTTAGGTTTTAGTAGTTATTATGCAGGTGGAATTTTAACTAACTTTGCTTCTTATTTTAGTATGCATCCTTGGTTAGCACCCTTGATAGTTTTTTCTTTACTTGGAACAATTTGGCTATATTTTAAAAAAGTTACAGAAAAAAATAAAAAGGGCATTTTTTCTAAGGATAAATAAAG
>DLUF01000023.1 GCA_002742765.1 Sulfurospirillum sp. UBA12182
TAAAAAAGGAAATACCTATCTTTTAAATCTCACTTTTGCAACGCAGTTAGAAGGAGAAATCGATTTAGAAGAGATTTTTTATGCTGCATCAGCTCCTTTTAAACTCTATGTAGAAGATAAATTTGTCTGTTTTTCACCAGAAAGGTTTGTACAGATAAAAGAAGATAAAATCAAAACCTACCCGATGAAAGGTACGATTGACGCTTCGATTGAAAATGCAAAGCAGAAGATTCTTGCAGATAAAAAAGAGATGAGTGAGCATGTGATGGTAGTTGATCTCTTACGAAATGACTTGGGTATCGTCGCGAACAATGTTAAAGTTGAAAGATTTAGGTACATAGATGAGATAGATACAGGAGAGAGAAAACTTTTGCAAGTAAGTTCCCAGATACTAGCTCAGATGCAAAGAGGTTGGCAAAAAAACTTAGGTTCTATACTCTGTTCGTTGTTGCCAGCAGGGAGTATCAGTGGAACTCCAAAAAAAAAGACTTTAGAGATAATCTCTAAGGTAGAAAAAGAAAAAAGAGGTTTTTTCACAGGAGTTTTTGGCTATTTTGATGGAAAAAATTTTGATAGTGCAGTGATGATTCGTTTTATCCAAAAAGAGAAAAATGTTTACATGTACAAAAGTGGAGGAGGCATCACCATAGATAGTGACGTGTACGCAGAGTATCAAGAGATGAAGGATAAAGTATATGTGCCTTTGCTTTGAAACGATTAAAATCGTTGATGGAGTGTGCGAAAACATCTCTTTTCATCAAAGTAGATTTAACAAAACAAGGGAAAAACTGTTTTCAAGTAATCAAAAAATAGATTTAAAAAATGCTATACAAGCTCCTTTAAAAGGAGTTTATCGAGCAAAGGTTGTGTATGGAAATGAGATAGAAAATATAGAGATAAGGGCATATGAGCCAAGAAGAGAGTTTTCAAGATTTTTGTTAAAAAAGGCTGATTTTGAATATGCCTATAAATTTTTAGACAGAAGAGCGTTAGAACAGAGACACGAAGGTTTTGATGAGGTTGTTTTTGTCAAAGATGAACTTCTTACCGATACAAGCATCGCAAATATTGCTTTGCTGATTGATGGAGTATGGAAAACGCCAAAAAGTCCTTTACTCAAAGGTACGATGAGAGCAAAGCTTTTAAGTGATGGAATGCTTCAAGAAGAAAATTTAAGCAAAAGTGATATAAAAATAGCACAAAAGTTTGCTATAATGAATGCCCTAATGGGATTTAAGATTTTAGATAATATAACGATAGAGGAAGAGAATTGAATTGGGATTTAAGTGCACTTTATAAGAGCCAATCAGAGTTAGACGCGGATGTAGAAGCTGTAAAACAAAAGGCAAAGTCTTTTGAGGCAATTTGTAAAAATAGATTAAAGCTACTTTCTCCAACCGAATTTTTAGAAGTTTTAAGAGAGTATGAGTCTATCTCCCAGACACTTGGAAAATTTATGACATATGCTTTTTTAAGATTTGCTAGTGATAGTTCAAATGGAAGTTTTTATGCAAAATATCAAGAGCATTACTCTAGCATTAGTGAATATCTACTCTTTTTTGAATTGGAATTTAACAAACTTACACGCCAAAAACAAGAGGAGTTTATCGAAGCAGCTCCAAAATACAGATTTTATCTCAAAAGCCTTCAAGAAGAGAAACCATATCAGTTAAGCACCAAAGAAGAGAGAATCCTTTTGAAAAAAGATCTCACAAGCTCATCAGCTTGGAGTAGGCTTTTTGATGAACATTTTAGTAGATTAAAGTTTAGTTTTGATGGAGAAAAACTCTCTGAAGAGGAAGTTTTAGCTAAACTACATTCTCCAGATAGAGAAGTGAGAAAAAAAGCGGCTACTTCTTTGAGTAAAACACTCAAAATACACCAGCCTCTTTTAGGTTATATCTTCAATATGATTAAAACTGACCATAAAATTGATTGTGAGCTAAGAGGGTATAAAACTCCTGAAATGGCACGTCATATGGACAATAAAATTTCTCAAAAAAGTGTTGATGCACTTATAAATAGTGCAGAAAAAAGCTTTGATTTGGTACAAGAGTATTATAAGAAAAAAGCGGAACTTTTAGGTTATGAGAAGTTATATGATTATGATAGATATGCTCCGCTAGAAGCTTGCGAAAAAGAGTATAGCTTTGAAGAGTCAAAACAGATTGTTTTAAAAGCATTTGAAAAATTCAGCCCCCAAATGGCGAAGATTGCCAAAGAAGCATTTGAAGAGGGTTGGATAGATGTATACCCAAAAGAGAACAAAAGAGGAGGGGCTTTCTCACATCCAGCAACTCCTGATTCTCATCCTTATGTACTTTTAAATCATACAAATCGAAGAAGAGACCTTTTTACTTTAGCTCATGAACTAGGACATGCAATACATCAGTATTTAAGTCGTGATGTAGGGTATCTTGGGACAGATACTCCGCTTACAACTTCTGAGACAGCTTCTGTGTTTGCTGAAATGCTTGTTTTTGATTATATCAAGAGTGATTTAAGTGAAGAAGAGAAGATTGCACTGTATGCTGGCAAAATAGAAGATATCTTTGCAACGCTTTATAGACAGATAAACTTTACTACCTTTGAACGAGCTGTTCATGCAAATGAAGGGGAATTAAGCTTAGAAGAGTTCAACAAAGTCTGGATACAAGAGAGCCAAAAAATGTTTGGTGATAGCGTGACTTTGACAAAACAGTATGAGACTTGGTGGAGTTATATACCTCATTTTATCCATTCCCCATTTTATTGTTATGCTTACTCTTACGGACAACTTCTTGTATTAGCCTTATACGGGCTTTACAAAAGTGGAAAAGATAAAAATTTTATAGAGAACTATCTTTGTTTTTTAAGCTCAGGAGGAAGTAAAAGTCCAAAAGAGTTGATAGGTAAGTTTGGCTTTGATATAGAAAGTACAGAGTTTTGGGATATAGGTATAGCTGAAGTTAAAAAACTCCTAGAAGAGTTTGCTTTGTTAAAAAGAGTCTAAAAGAAGGATTAAAATTATGTTACAAGAACTTTTAAGAGATTCTCAGTTTAGCTCCATGATGCGTTCTCATGTTAAAGAAGTAATCGAAATGCTTTTAAAAAAAGGGATAAACTTCTCTATCTTGACAAACGTAAGTGAGATAGAGTTTGAACCACCCTTACCTAAAGAGATAAGTTCAAATTTTAAGCCTATTACCATGTTTGTATTGGCTGGATATACTTTTGAAAGTTGTATCATCAACGATGAGGAGCTTAGTTTTGAAGCTGGGTTTGGACCGAACAACTTCGCCTCTTTAGTTCGGATTCCTATCTTATCGGTTTTGCAGATAATTGTAGAAGATACTCCTTTATTTATCAATCTTAGTATCGACACTAGAACTAGAGAGAAAAAGCACTCTAAAGGTATCAAGCGGTCTATGGAAGCTTTGTTATCTAATCCAGAAAATGAAAAGCTGTTAAAAAAGTAGTAAGCGTCTTAGAGACGACGCTTACTCATAATGTAGTTGATAACACTATCTATAAATGCATCTTGTTTTCTCTCTTTTGTATGAACCAAATAGAGCTTACGAGAGAGTTTAAAGCCTTTTAGCCTGGAGATGTAAAGCTCTCCTTTTTCTACTTCTTCACT
This sequence comes from Sulfurospirillum sp. UBA12182, assembly GCA_002742765.1. Classification (GTDB taxonomy): domain Bacteria; phylum Campylobacterota; class Campylobacteria; order Campylobacterales; family Sulfurospirillaceae; genus UBA6810. Next base: position 3,620 of record DLUF01000023.1, read on the forward strand.
TACCATATGTTTGGAGAGAATTGATACAGTTGGAACCGAGTTTGGTTCACTTGGTGCTCTTAATATAGAGTTTTTTACAGCTGTTGAACTTGTTACGATACTTCTAAGTTCAAACGATTTACAATCTACACCTATCTTCTCAAATGTTTCATAGATAATCTTTCTTGTATTTGACTCTTCTTCTCTACAAATCCAGTTAAAAGTATATAAATCCTCTTTTTTAATGTATTTTGGAAGGACTGATTTACTTACGATAACTAACTCATCTTCCATCCAGTCCCTATATATCAAGCCATCATGAAAAGTTGGTGATTCGATTAATGCCAAATCAATCCTTTTTTCTAAGAGTTCCTCAGTAATTCTCTCAGAACTGTCAACTTTGATCATAACATCATTTTTGATAGCAGTTTGGATTTCACTTATAAAATCAGGTAAGATGTAATTCCCTATCATATAAGACCCACCGATAATAAAAATCAACTCTTTATTGATGATTTTGATGAGCTCTTTTTCAGCACTAGCAATACACTTTTCAAGTTTTTGCGTGATTTTATAAAGTTCTTCACCAGATTTTGTCAGTTTTATACCATTTTTCTTTCTATCAACAATCTTTGTTTCCAGATAATCTTCTAAAAGTTTGATTTGTTGTGTGACTGCTGGTTGCGAAATACCAAGCTTTTTAGAAGCTTTAGAAAAGCTTTTTTCTTTTACAACAGTCAAAAATGTCTCTATCTTTGAAAAGTCTCTTAACACATCTTATCCTTAGTATAAGTTATTTTTATATAATTTTTTTATTATAACAAAAAATGATAATAAAAACAACTTTGTTTTTTTAAAGTAAAAATAATTATTAATTTTTCTCAAATTTATAGATTTGTTAAGTCTTCAAAACTATCTAAGATAAGCTTATGTTTTATCCTTTAAATTAGATGTTATAAACTTTTGCTATAATAAATACTTTCATATCAAATCAAACAAAGAAAGTGCGTAATGGATAAAATTTTAAAACAGTTGAATGAAGCTCAAAAAGAAGCGGTACAGAGTATAGACGGTCCTTTACTTATCTTAGCGGGTGCTGGAAGTGGAAAAACAAAAACCATAACCTCAAGACTTGCTTATCTGCTTGCTAATGGAATCCCTCCTTCAAGTACACTGACTTTAACTTTTACAAATAAAGCAGCAACTGAGATGCGTGATCGTGCTTTAAGCCTCATTGAAGATGTTTCTCATCCTCCATTACTTTGTACTTTTCATAAGTTTGGTTTACTTTTTTTAAAATTTAACATAGATAGATTGGGAAGAAAAAATAACTTTGTTGTTATAGACACAGATGATAAAAAGAGAATTTTAAAAAGTTTTGGAAGTGATTTACCTATCAGTCTAGTAGCGAGTGAAATTTCACGTTATAAAAATTCACTTATAACTCCAAATATGGCTTTTGAAAAAGCAGAACAAGAGAGTTATAAGAAGATAGCTTCCTTGTATGAAAAGTATGAAAACTATCTTGTGGATAATAACTTGGTAGATTTTGATGATTTACTTGTTTTACCTTATAAAATCTTAGATCAAAATGAGGATTTAGCTACACAAATTAGCCAAAGATATCAGTATATAATGGTCGATGAGTATCAAGATACAAATGACTTACAATACAAATTACTCCAAAAACTTTGTACAACGCACAGCAACATTTGTGTTGTAGGTGATGATGACCAGAGTATTTATGGTTGGCGTGGAGCAAATATAAAAAATATTTTAGATTTTAAAGAGTGCTTTGAAAATGTGAAAATTGTAAAGCTAGAAGATAACTACCGTTCTACTTCAAAGATATTAAAAGCTGCCAATGAACTCATAGAACATAATCGTGGGAGATTGGGCAAGGTTTTAAATTCAACTAAAGGCGAGGGAAAAGATATAGAAATCGTTGAGTCTGCTGATGAAAACCATGAATCAACGATTATCGCTAAGAGAGTAAAAGCTCTCATCGATAAAGGTGTAAGCCCTCGTAATATAGCTGTTCTTTACCGTATCAATGCTCTTAGCCGTTCACTAGAAGAGGGGCTAAACCGTGCAGGAGTACCTTATAACATGGTTGGCGGTGTTAAGTTTTATGAGCGAACAGAGATTAAAGATTTAATCTCTTATCTTCGTATTATTGCTAACCCTAATGATGATTTTTCCATAAAAAGAATTATCAATCGTCCTAAAAGAGGACTTGGAAAAGTAACTTTAGATAAGATTTTGAAAAATGCCTATGATGCAAAAGTCTCTATCTATGAGTATATTTTGAACAATCAAGATGAATTAGCCTCAATGATGAGTAAAAAGTCTTTGAGTGCATTAAATGAATTTATAGAAAACATAGAAGTTTTACAAGAGTGCGCAAACAATGCAACTTATGATGTAATTGATAAGTTAGAAGAACTATATGGTATCAAAGCATACTACAATCAGCTGCCAGATTCTCTTGAGAGAGTCTCAAATATCGATGAGTTTTTTGGACTTTTTAGAGATATGGTAAAACAAAATCCAGATATGAGTATAGATGATTTTCTAAATGATTTAGCTTTGCAAAGTGACCAAGACAACATAGATAGTGAAAATATCTCGATTATGAGTATACATGCTGCAAAAGGTTTAGAGTTTGACTATCTTTTTGTTATCGGATTAGAAGAGGGATTTTTCCCGTTGATTGGGGATGGAAGTGATATCGAAGAAGAGCGACGTTTAGGCTATGTTGCTATAACAAGGGCAAAAGAGGAGTTGACTCTTAGCTTCTCAGAGAGTAGATTTTACAAAGGGCGCAGAACAGAACTTACAAAAAGTAGATTTTTGAAAGAGGCTGGAGTATGTCAAGGCTCACTTATCTTAGAGAAAACAACTTCCTTTAAAAAAGGGGATTTGGTAAAGCATAAGATTTTTGGTATTGGCAGAATTTTTGAGATAAGCAAAGTGAAACGTGAATTTAAATTAAAGATAAATTTTAGCGGTACAAAAAGAGATATCTTAGCTT
>DLUF01000113.1 GCA_002742765.1 Sulfurospirillum sp. UBA12182
TTCAAGGCTCTTTACAAACTCTTTTTGAACTTGAAGAGACACTCAAAGAGATAGTAGGTATGGATCACTTCAGCCTTACTCCACAAGCAGGTGCTCATGGAGAGATGTTAGGACTTATGCTTATAGGTGCTTACCATAAGAAAAAAGGTAACAAGAAAAAATATGTTATCGTTCCAGATTCTGCACATGGTACAAATCCAGCGACCGCTTCTATGGTTGATTATGAAGTTATCACAGTTAAATCAGGCGAAAAAGGGGATATGGATTTAGAAGCTTTCAAGGCAGTTATGAGTGATGAGGTAGCTGCTGTTATGATAACTGTTCCTAACACGTTAGGACTTTTTAATCCAAATATCAAAGAGATATGCGACATAGCTCACTCTTATGATGCTCTTATGTATTATGATGGAGCAAATCTCAATGCTATTTTAGGTATTCTTAGACCAGGAGATGTGGGATTTGATGTAGTACATCTTAATCTTCACAAAACCTTTGCTACTCCTCATGGTGGCGGAGGTCCAGGAGCAGGTCCCGTAGGAGTAAAAGAACATTTAAGAGAATTTTTACCAAATATGCAAGTTACTAAGACCTCAGATGGTTTTAAATTAGCCAATCCAAGTGTTGATACGCTAGGTAAAGTCTCTCCTTTTTTTGGAAATTATCTTGTCTTCTTAAAAGCATACGCCTATATGAAAATCTTAGGCAAAGAGGGAATGCAAAATGTCAGTAAAAAAGCCGTTTTAAATGCAAACTACATCCTAGCCAAACTAAAACCTTATTTTGATTATAGTTTTGAGGGTTTTTGTATGCATGAGTGTGTCTTAAGTGCTGCTAGTTTGGCAAAAGAAGGTGTAAGAGCACTTGATATCGCAAAGTACCTTTTGGATTTTGGTTTACATGCTCCAACTATCTATTTTCCATTGATAGTCAAAGAAGCTATCATGATAGAACCAACAGAAACAGAGAGCAAAGAGACTCTTGATTATTTTTGTCAAAAAATTATGGATGCACTTGAACTTGCAAAAAACGATCCAAACGCTTTTGCTAACTTTCCACACACACTCCCTATCTCAAGAGCAGATGAAACAAAAGCAGCGAGAGAGCTTAACATAAGGTTTAACTGCTGTGGTTAAAAGCTTCCGTTTTATCGATGAGTCATATACTTGCCCTTCGCAAAATATGGCTCTCGATGAAGCTTTGATAGAAAATTTTCAAAATGATGAATTGCCTATATTGAGATTTTATACTTGGGATAAAGATGCTTTTACTCTTGGTAGATTTCAAAACATCCTAGATATAAAAAACTTTGAAAACTTTGGTGAAAACTTCACAAGGAGAACAACAGGAGGAGGACTTCTCCTTCACGGTTTTGACCTCTCCTATTCTCTTATCATACCGACATCTTTACTAACAAACAAAAGTGTAAAAGAGAGTTATGAGTATCTTTGCCAATTTCTTCTTCACTTTTATGCAAATCTTGGATTTGAAGCAAGTTTTGCAAAAGAGATTATGAGTGATAAACTTGCCAAAAGTGCCTTTTGCCAAGTAGGATATGAGCCTTATGATATCATTATCAAAGGTAAAAAAGTCGGTGGAAACGCCCAAAGACGAACAAAGAAATTCATCTATCAACACGGCTCCATACCTTTACATGTAGACTCACGTATTTTTAGTAGTGTTAGCTTAGAAGAGTTAGGAAAGAACTTACATGTAAAAGAAGCAAAAGAGTTGTTAAAAAGCTCTTTTGAAACAACATTTAACACAAAACTCTTGTCTACTACACTCAACGATACACAGTTACAAAGCTTTGAAACCTTACATGTAAACAAATACAATACAAAAGAGTGGAAATATGAAAGTATCTCAGCAAAACCATAGCTTAAACGGTACAAATAAAAATCGAAAGCCCGAATGGCTTTTAAAAAAAGTTTTCTTTTCACAAAAAAAAGAGGTAGAACAATCTCTTAAAAGTATCGGTATCCACACAGTTTGTCAAGAGGCAATGTGTCCAAATATCAGTGAATGCTTTGCAAAAAAACAAGCAACTTTTATGCTTTTAGGAGATACTTGTACAAGAGCTTGTACTTTTTGTAATGTTCACAGAGGAACACCTCAAAATCTTGACGAAGAAGAGCCTCAGAAGGTAGCTCAGGCAGTAAAAGCTTTGGGCTTAAAGCATGTAGTTATCACAAGTGTTACAAGAGATGACTTAAAAGATGGAGGAGCGAGTGTTTTTGTTGCAGCAACAAAAAAGATACAAGAGATTGATAAAAACATTACAATTGAGCTTTTAATCCCTGATTTGAGGCTGAATTTAGAAGCTCTTAAAAGTGTTGCCTTATGTGGTGCTCAAATTGTTGCGCATAACATCGAAACAGTACCTAGACTCTATCATATACGCAAGGGAGCAAACTATCAACGCTCTTTAGATGTATTGCGTTTTTTAAAAGAATCTAATCCTCATATAAAAACCAAAAGCTCTCTCATGCTAGGCCTAGGAGAGACAAAAGAGGAATTAAAAGAGTCTTTAAATGCTTTACTTGATGTTGGCTGTACTTTGCTAACTTTAGGGCAGTATTTGGCTCCTAGCAAATCCCATGAGAGTGTTAAGGAGTATATCGAGCCTAAAAGATTTGAAGAGTTTGGTCAGATGGCTCTTGATATGGGATTTGAATTTGTAAAAAGTTCTCCTTATACAAGAAGTTCGTATATGTCTCATGAGTATTTTGAAAGAGACAAACTACAAATATCTAAATAAAGCTTCGAACGGATTTTGCAAAGTATTAAAAATCAGGAAGATTTTTGCTTTGCAACCCTCGGAAAAATTACAAGGATGTAATTTTGAGAATGATGTGAAAAGTTTTAATTTTGATATTTTAAATACTTTTTTGCTATTTGTATCAGCGCAAACGGTTTCAAGGTGGGTACCCCGAGATAAAACATCTCGACCCTTCCTTGGCAAATGTTATTCGCAAATACAATATCAAAAAAGCCAAAAAAGGTTAAAAATGAAAAAATATGATGTAATAGTTATCGGTGCTGGACCTGGGGGCTATGAGTGTGCCTCGGTTTTAGCAAAAGAAGGCAAAAATGTATGTATCATAGAAAAAAATGAAATGCAACTTGGAGGAACTTGCCTTAATGAAGGCTGCGTACCTGCAAAACAGTACTTAGAAACTGCTTCTTATCTAGCAAAATCCTCTTATGCGCAAAGCTGTGGTATAGATGTTAAGAAGCCTCATTTAGATATCTCTTTACTCAAAAAGAAAAAAGATGAACTCACACAACAGCTTAGAAGTGGTATACAGACAAAACTCAAAAAAGTTCAAATCATCTTTGGAGATGCTAGTTTCAAAGATGAAAATACTCTTCTAGTAGCAAATGAAGAGATACGCTTTGACCACTGCGTTATCGCTACTGGTTCTATCCATAGACCACATCCAACCTTAGAAGCTGATGGAAACCTTATCCTTTCGAGTAAAGAGATATTTGAGTTACAAACTCTTCCACGCAAGATTCTTATAGTTGGAGGGGGTGCTATCGGATGTGAATTTGCAACATTTTTTAATGCGGCGGGAGTAGAGGTTGTCTTAGCAGAGTTTACACCCACACTTGTTCCAAATGAAGATAAAGATGTAGCCCAAACCTTAGAGCGAGAACTTAAGAAAAAAGGGATACGAGTACATGTAAATACAAACGTCACAAATCATATCAAAAATCAAAACTCTATTGTGATAACACTACAAACTCCAAAAGAAGAGTTGCAAGAAGAGTTTGATTTTGTACTTGTTTCTATCGGTCGTATACCAAACACATGCACTTTAAATTTGAACAATGCTAAGATCCAAACACAAAAAGATTTCATTTTAACTAACAAACATCTACAAACTTCTAATCCTCATATATATGCTATCGGTGATGTTATCAAAACTCCTGCATTAGCTCATATGGCATACAATGAAGCCTTAACAGTAGCTAATAACCTAACAAAAGAGACTTTACATGTAAGTGCTGTAAATGTTCCTTTTGTTACCTTTTGTCAGCCTCAAGTAGCAAGTGTAGGCAAAAATGAAAAAACCCTCACTCAAGAAGGTAGAGAATTTATCGTTAAGAAACATTTTTACAAATCTAGTGCAAAAGCGAAGATAAAAGGTGATGATAGTGGCTTTATAAAACTTCTTGTAGATAAAAATAGCGATGAGATTTTGGGTGGGAGTATGGTAGGAAATGAAGTTACTGAACTCATCCATCAGATACTCATAGCTATCAACGCTAAGCTTACATGTAAAGATTTAGCTAAGATGGTGTTTGCTCATCCAACGCTCAGTGAAAGTTTGTGGGAAATGTTAAATTAAAAGAGATATGAAACACCGTTTCAAACGGTGTTTCATGGAGTTTTATAATGCAGCTTTAGCTTGTTTTACAACAACCGCAAATGCTTCTGGGTCATTCATAGCCATATCAGCTAGAATTTTTCTATCTAACTCGATGTTAGCTTTGTTAAGCGCATTTATAAAGCGAGAATAACTTATATCGTTTAATCTACAAGCAGCATTGATTCTTGTAATCCAAAGTCTTCTAAAGTCTCTTTTCTTAGCACGTCTATCTCTGTATGCATATACAAGACTTCTTTCAATCTGCTCTTTCGCTTTTCTAAAGTGCTTTCTTCTACCACTATAGAAACCTTTTGCAAGTTTTAATATCTTTTTATGACGTCTTCTTCTAACTACGCCTGTTTTTACTCTCATTTGTGTCTCCTTGACCTTATTTGGTGTCGTACTTTACGAACTTGCCCTAGTGTTAGTAGGGGAACATTCAAATTGATACAAAAGTATCAAAAAACTCTATCGCTTACGCTTGTCCTAGCATCAATTTTACTCTTGATACATCACGGCTGTCAACTACTTTTGCTTCTTTAAGACCACGCATTCTTTTTGTGCTTTTTTTAGTAAGAATATGACTTCTAAAAGCTGCACCTCTTTTGATCTTGTTTTTACTTGCTTTAAAACGCTTAGCTGCACCGCGTACCGTTTTCATCTTCGGCATGCATACTCCTTTGTCTTATTTCATCAATAATATGTATATTTGTGGGGGATTCCCCTCTGTATACTATTAGAAACTTGCGATTATATCTTAAAGTTTCTTAGAGGGGAGTTAAAAAATTATTTTTGTACTTTTGGTAAAACAAGCATATTGACGTATCTACCTTCGACATTAGGTGCTTTGTCCCTAATGGCGATATCTTCTAACATAGGCCAAACTTTATCTAAAACAACAACTCCAGCTTCAGGATTTGCCATTTCTCGACCTTTTAAGAATACTCTAAATTTAACATGCTTTCCTTCATCTAAAAATTCTCTAGCATGTTTCACTTTATAGTTGATATCGTTATCAGCAATTTTAATCGAGAGTTTTATCTCTTTGACTTCGATGACTTTTTGTTTCTTCTTAGCCTCTTTTTTCTTCTTTTCTTGCTGATATCTGAACTTGCCATAGTCCATAATCTTACAGACAGGAGGCTTCGCATCAGGGGCAATGAGAACTAAATCAAGACCCAACTCTTCAGCCTTGTCAAGTGCTTCATCACGAGAGATGATACCGTATTGCGTACCATCATCACCTAAACATCTTACCTCTCTTGCCCTAATGTCGTCATTTAGAACTACCTCTTTGTCTTTACTCAAAAGCGTACCTCACTCAATTTTTCCTTTGTCAACGAAATAAATTCGTCTTTTGTTAGATTATACTGTTTTCTCTCTCTTCTATCTCTTAAAGCAACTGTTTTTTGCTCAACTTCTTCATCACCTATTACCAAAATCATTGGAACTCTCATCTTTTCAGCGTTTCTAATACGCTTGTTTAATGATTCGTTTTTCATATAAATTTCGGCATCTATATCATTTGCAAGCAATTCTGATGCCAACTCTTTAGCATATGCTTGATGTGCTTCAGAAATCGGAACGATAATCACTTGTGTCGGAGCGATAAAAAATGGAAGTTCTCCAGCAGTATGTTCGATTAAGATACCTATAAATCTTTCAAAAGAGCCTAAAATCGCACGGTGTAACATAACAGGTCGTGCATGTTCATTATTTGCATCGATGTAGCTTAAATCAAATCTTTGAGGTAGATTATAATCTACTTGGATAGTTGAACATTGCCACTTTCTTTTTAATGCATCAAGGATTTTAATATCAATTTTTGGACCATAAAATGCACCACCACCCTCGTCTATACCATAAGGGATATTGTTTTCATCAAGAGCCTCTTTAAGACCTTGTGTAGCAGCTTCCCAAAAAGCATCATCGCCGATAGCTTTAGCAGGTTTAGTTGAAATCTCTATCTCATACTCAAATCCAAAACTAGACATAATATCTTCAACAAAACCTAGCATCTCCATAACATTTTCTTTAATTTGTGCAGGCGTACAAAAAACATGTGCATCATCTTGAGTAAACTCTCTTACTCTAAAAAGCCCATGCATAACCCCACTAAGTTCGTGTCGGTGAACAACACCATACTCAAAAAACTTAAGTGGTAAATCTCTATAACTTCGTACATCATTTTGATAAACTTTTATATGTCCTACACAGTTCATAGGTTTCATACCATACTCACTATCGTCTATCTTTGTAAAATACATATTTTCACGATAATTGTCATAATGTCCACTTGTTTTCCAAGCATCTGCTTTCAAAATCTCTGGACCACGAACTGGCTGGTAGCCTCTTAAACGATGTGCTTTAAAAAGTCTTTGTTCTAGCTTGCTTCTAAGTCTTGCACCATTTGTAAGCCAGATTGGAAGTCCAGCTCCAACAGCTTCGTCAAAAGTAAAGAGTTTTAACTCATTGCCTAATTTTCTATGGTCTCTTTTCTTTGCCTCTTCTATCATCGTTACATAATCATTCAAACTCTGTTTATCCGCAAAAGCTGTACCATAGATACGAGTTAGCATCTCTTTTGTTTCATCTCCACCAAGATACGCTCCTGCTACACGAGTTAGCTTGAAAAATCTTAAATATCTTGTATTTGGGGCATGAGGACCACGACAGAGGTCTTCAAAATCTCCTTGGGAGTATATGGAGACTTCACCATCAGGAATACGTTTTAAAACTTCCTGTTTTAAATCATCATCTTTGAAGTATTCAAGAGCTTCTGTTTTAGTAGTAACTCTTTTTTGGATTGGAAGTTTTCTGCCTGCAATCTCTTGCATTTTCTTCTCAATCTCTTTTAGATCAGTATCGCTAATCTTCTCTTTTACTCGAAAATCGTAGTAAAAACCATCTTCTATCACTGGTCCTACAAAGAATTGCGCATCTTTATATATCTCTTTTATCGCTTGTGCCATCATATGGGCACACGAGTGACGAAGCACTTCAAGCGCATCAGCAGAATTATCAAATAAAACTTCTTGAAAATGAGAGATATCTCGAGTTGCAGCACTTTGAGTATCAATGAGAGAGTCGCCGTTTTTATAGGCTATAATCTCATTTTGCATAATTATCCTTTACTAAATAGAACTCCCAAACAGCGGAAGAACTTTGACCCAAAGGTCTAAAATGGTGGCCACGATAGGACTTGAACCTACGACCACTACCATGTCAAGGTAGTGCTCTACCAACTGAGCTACGCGACCATTTAATCAAAATTAAGAATGTGATAATACACAAAAAAAACTTAAACCTCGTTAAATAGGAGATTTACTCCGATTTTTATAGGCTATCAGAAGGATAAGAACGACAGCTATGTTTATCATCACATCAGCGAAATTAAAAACAGCAAATTCAAACCATCTATGCCAGTAAAAATAATCCACAACCCCTCCGTGTATAAATCTATCATACAAATTACTCGAACCTGCTCCTAAAACAAGCCCTATGGGGAAAGAGTACTTTTTTAAAACTTCTTGATTTACAGCTAGGTATCCAACGATACCAAAGAGTAAGAAAAGCTGAATGTATTTTAAATTGCCTTCTAAAAATGCAAACATAGAGAAAGCAACACCTTTGTTATAAGCTAGTATCAAAGAAAAATACTCACCATACCAAGTAAAACCCTCTAAAAAAATAGCTTTTATATTTTGGTCTATTATGAAAACACCTAAAAAAGCGAGCAAAACGATAGCTAAAGTTTTAGCCATTTAATGCCTTTTTCAAAAACTCTTCAACCTCTTCCATTTTTTGAGTAAGCAACCTCTCATCTTTGCCTTCAAGTAAAATTCTCAGTAAATTCTCAGTACCAGAATAGCGGATAAGCACTCTTACATGTAAAGCTTTCAGTGAGCTAACAAGTTCACTATATCCTGCTATCTCTTCAAGTGGTATTTTATTTGAAATTTTAAGGTTTGATTGGAGTTGTGGATAAAGTTCAAAAGGGTTAAAAAGTTGACTCACTTTTTGTTTTTTTGTTAGTAGATGCGCCATAACCGCTAAAGATGCAACCAAGGCATCTCCAGTTTTTGCAAAATCTGAGAGGATGATATGACCACTTTGTTCTCCTCCAAAGTTAAGTCCCTCTTCTTTAAAGCTCTCTAATACATATTTATCACCGACATTACATCTATACAGTTCGATACCATTTTTGTTAAGATAGTCTTCTAATGCTTGATTGCTCATAACAGTTGCAACGGCACCGTTTTTTTGTAATTTATCGTTTTCTTTGAGATATAAGCTTAAAGCACCCAAAAGTTTATCGCCATGGACAACTTCACCTTTTTCATCTACAACAACCAATCTATCAGCATCCCCATCAAATGCAAAACCTATATCTGCTCTTAGTTTTAGCACTTGTTCGCCCAATAAAGCAGGATGTAAAGCTCCACAGTTAAGGTTAATGTTGCTTCCGTTTGGTTCATCATTTATCACTATCGTATCAGCACCTAACTCTTTGAAAATAGTTGGTGCTACTTTATATGCAGCGCCGTTGGCAACATCTAAAACTACTCTTACACCACTTAAAGTGAGATGTTTAGGAAAGGAGTTTTTGATATGAACTATATATCTACCTATAACATCATCTATCCTTTTTGAGGTTCCGATACCAAGTTCAGTTTGCAAAGACTCTCTAATCAATGCTTCATCATGATAAATCTCTTCTATCTTCGCTTCATCTATCTCGCCTAATTTGTTTCCAAAGGCATCAAAAAATTTTACTCCATTATCAAAATATGGGTTATGTGAAGCACTAATCATAATCCCTGCATCACATCTCATATCTTCTGTCAAAAAAGCAATTGCAGGAGTTGGCATAGGTCCGATTTGTCTTACATCATATCCAACAGCTGTCAAACCTGAAACGATAGCATTTTCTATCATATAACCACTACGTCTTGTATCTTTTCCTACTATTATCTTATTTGTTTTGGAGTTTTTTCTAAAATATATCCCAGCAGCCATAGCTAAACGCATAGCGGTAAATGCATCTAATTTTTTTCCAGCTTTTCCTCTTACTCCATCCGTTCCAAATAGTTTATCCATTTCAATATCTCCTTTTTTCTGAACAAAACTAGCGAAAGCGGTTTCCCAAAAGGAAAAAGTTTCTCTGAAAGTCCAGAAAAATTCCTCTCACTAAAGCACGAAGCCTAGCTTCTGTATTTTCATTGCTTATATATAAGGAATATATAGTTTTATTTTTCAAAATTGTACCATTAAAACCTATAAATAAATTAAAAACATGATTACATGTAAGCTTTTTTTATAAAAATACGCTTAAAATAAGTTTAGTTTAATTTTACTTTTTGTATAATCTACGCCTAAAATTCAATTTGAAAGGCTTAGCTATGGCTAACCATAAATCAGCGGAAAAACGCGCAAGACAAACAAAAGTAAGAACAGAGAGAAATAGATTCTATAAAACAAGAATCAAAAATCTAACAAAAGCTGTTAGAGTTGCTGTTGAAGCAGGCGATAAAGATGCTGCTCTTGCTGCTCTTAAAGATGTAAATAAGAATTTACATTCATATGCAACAAAGGGTATTTTAAAGAAAAATACTGCTTCTCGTCGTGTAAGTAGACTTACACAACTTGTAAATTCTATAGCTGCGTAATTCAATTTCGCAGCTATCCAAACTCCCTCCATGTTAAAAAATAAACTTATTCCATTTTTAGAGCGATATGATGAAATCACTAGATTACTTAGTGATCCTGATATCTCATCTAATATCTCTAAAATGACAGAGCTTTCAAAAGAACAATCGTCTATCGAGTCTATAAAAGAGAAAGCACAAGAGTATATAAATGTTGTAACAAGCATTGAAGAGAATAAGCTTTTATTAGATGATCATGAACTTGGGGATTTGGCAAAAGAAGAGTTAAAAGAGTTAGAGCCTAAGAAACTAGAGTTAGAAGAGGAGATTAAAATCCTCCTACTTCCAAAAGACCCTAATGATGACAAAAATATCTTTTTAGAGATTCGTGCAGGAACAGGTGGTGATGAAGCTGCTTTATTTGTTGCAGATTTGTTTAAAGCCTATGTTAGATATGCCGAAAATATGGGTTGGAAAGTTGAGATAGTCAGTTCTAGTGAAGGTGTACTCAACGGCTATAAAGAGATGATTGCTTTAGTAAAAGGTCGTGGTTCTTATTCGAAGTTAAAATACGAAGGGGGAACTCATAGAGTACAAAGAGTTCCTCAAACAGAATCACAAGGAAGAGTTCATACTTCAGCAGTTACAGTTGCGGTTATGGCTGAAGTTGATGACGTAGAGATTACCATCAATCCAAATGACCTTAAAATCGACGTTATGAGAAGTTCTGGAAATGGTGGACAATCAGTAAACACAACAGACAGTGCTGTTCGTATAACCCATCTTCCTACTGGACTCGTTGTTGTCAACCAAGATGGAAAGAGCCAACACAAAAACAAAGATGCTGCTATGAAAATCTTAAAAGCACGTCTTTATGATATGCAACAACAAGAGCTTGACGCAAAAGTATCTCAAGAGAGAAAATCCCAAGTAGGTTCAGGCGATAGAAGTGGAAGAATCAGAACTTATAACTACCCTCAAAACCGAATCAGCGACCATCGTATCAATCTCACGCTTTACAGACTTGATGCGATAATGGAAGGCGGATTGTTCGATGAAATCATCGATCCACTTATCACTCATTATCAATCTCTTGCGATAAGTGAAGCTGGACTTTAATCATATATCAAAAAATCGTTTTTTTGCATCATCTCTTGTAGGATGTCTATGTATTCATTATCAAGTTCTGAATAATTTACCATTGTAGTTGCAGCGATAAGTCCATTAAATTTTTTATGCTTTTTCATATATTCATAGCGTAATTTTCTAAAATCTCTATATGCATAATTTCGATTTAGATTTAAGACATAAGCATTAACAGATGCTTGCAGGGACTGAAAGATACGAATCTTATGTGTCTTACCTTCATCTCTTTGTTCAGGAACTAGCCCTACTTCACCCCATGTCCAATGTCCAAAGATATTGTTTGCTTCTCTCACAAACCTGCTTTTACCCCAACCACTTTCTAAAGCACCTTGTGTAAGTCCAAGAGAGATGGGAACTACATTGACTCTTTTTGAAAACTCTTCTTTGTTAAAAAGTTTTTTAATACGATACTTCTTAGCCAAAGATATCATAAAAGCTAATTCATCTTTTTGAAAATTACGAAATCCTCTATTAATGGCACTTAGAAAAAAGTTCTCTACTGCTATTTTTTCATACAAAACAGCTTCATTTGCTTTTTCTAAGAGAGGTTTTAATATCCTAACAAACTCTTTTTTTTGCTTCTTATTCTCTTTAATCTCGTAGTAATATTCTGGAAAACCATATCCAAAAGCAAAACTTCCTATTACAAATATTAGTGTTAGTGTTTTTATCATTTTATATATCGATACCAGCCTCAAAAACTTTCAAAACTTCTCCTTTAAAAAACAAAATTCCTTTTTCCAAACGAAAACTCACCTCTTCTTTACTTGTTGGATAAACTTTGATGCTATCTGGTATAATCCCTAGCTGATGTAGAGTAAAAAAACAAGCTGCCATACCTGTTCCACAAGCACCTGTCTCATCTTCTACCCCTCGCTCATAAGTTCTTACATGTAAAGCTTTTCCATCGTATAAAACAAAGTTTACATTTGCATTATGTTCATATCTCATTTTTGAAGCTAAAGCTTTATCATACTCATTCAAATCTTCCACTAAACTCACTAAATGAGGTACACCTGTATCATACATATGCCACACTCTTCCCTCTTGTTCAAAGCTTTCTCGCATTTTTTTCACTTCTGGCATCTGTGTTTCTACGATGTTTCCATCTACAAAAGAGGTAATTTTGCCAGCACCTGTAAAAAATGTCATAGTCTCTTTAGCGAGTTGATTAGTATAAGCATAATGAGCACAAGCTCTTGTCCCATTACCACACATACTAGCTTCGCTACCGTCACTATTGTAAAAAAGCCATTTAAAATCAGCACCAACATATGGGACTAAAATGATAAGACCATCAGCACCTATCCCTTTTTGTCTATGGCAAAGTTTTCTAGCTAAAGAGGCATAATCAGCTTCTTTAAAAGTATGGAAGATAACAAAATCATTTCCACTTGCATTATATTTTGATACTAACATATTCACCTCTTATAAAATCCACAAACTTTTCTACCTCAGCTTGTAAATGCTTCAAATCCTTTGAATTGTCGATAACCCAATCAGCTTTTTGTTTTTTCACTTCGATATCCATCTGTGAGTCTATGCGTTTTTGAGCATCTTCAAAGCTTAAGCCCTCTCTGTTTACGAGTCTTTGGAGCTGCGTTTCTTTGGGTGTATAGACAACAACACGCATCTTACTTTCATACCCGCCACTCTCAAACAAAAGAGGAATATCCAAGATAAAAGGGTATCCTTTTTCATCAAGAAGCTCTGCTTTTTTTGCTATCGTCTCTCTAATCAAAGGATGCATCAAAGCATTAAGAGCTTCTCTTTTTTCTTTTGAACTAAAAATGATATCGGCTAATCTCTTTCTATCGATAGCCCCATTATATAAAATCTCTTTTCCAAAAAGCTTTACTACTTCTTCTTTTAAGCTCTCTAAGAGAGTTTTCGCTATGGCATCAGCATCAACAACTTCAAATCCATGAATCCGAAGCAAAGAGCAAACTGTACTCTTACCACTAGCAATTCCCCCAGTAAGTGCATAAGCATTTTGATATGCCATTACTGTTTGTATATCCCTTGTAACTCTTTTCTCATAAAATTTGGCAAAGCAAAAGAAGCTAAATGAATCTCTGTGTTATAGTATTCTACTCCCTCAAGCAAATCGGAGCGTTGCAAGATAAGATCAGCAGTAGGATGAAATTTCTTAGAAGCAAAAACAGCCTCGCCAAAACCATCAAGAGTAATGAACCTATAAGGCATCACGATATCAAATAAAGCTCCAAAATCTGCTGTTGCACTCTTCACATCTTTCACTAAAGCAACAGCCAAGCCATCCTCTTTTAAGACTCTATTGATTTGTGCTACAAGCAAAGGATTGAATTTTTCTTTTGCATCTAGGATAACAACATCATACTCTTTTTCTCTAATACCTTCGATAATTTTTTGATAATCTTT
Source organism: Sulfurospirillum sp. UBA12182 (assembly GCA_002742765.1). GTDB lineage: Bacteria > Campylobacterota > Campylobacteria > Campylobacterales > Sulfurospirillaceae > UBA6810. The sequence goes on from DLUF01000113.1 coordinate 13,571, forward strand.
TTCTACAACAAAAAACTCTATCTCTTCATATCTGTCAAACTCTGCTTGAAATGCTCTATTATCTGTTAAAACCAATACATTTTTGGGTTCTTTATGCGAACAAAGTGGTACATGTAAAAGCATTTGTGCGGTTATTATTTTGTTATCTACATGATTCATTCTAAAACGACCTTTAGATTTTTAGGACGATTTTAACATATATTTGTTAAAATCTCTTAAAAAAATTTGAGGTACACAATGAGCACAGTTAGTTATAAAGATGCTGGTGTTGATATAGACGCTGGAAATCAATTTGTAGAAAATATCAAACCCTTAGTAAAAGCTACATTTGATTCAAACGTAGTAGGGGGAATCGGTTCATTTGCTGGTGCTTATGAGCTACCTAGTGGTTATAAAAAACCTGTTATTTTGGGTGCAACCGATGGTGTTGGTACAAAACTCAAACTCGCTATTGATTCTAAAAAGTATGATACTGTTGGGATTGATTTGGTTGCAATGTGTGTGAATGATCTTATCTGCAACTTTGGAACACCTCTGTTTTTTCTTGATTATTATGCAACAAGTAAGTTAGATTTAGAAGCTTCTGTCGCAGTTGTTGGTGGTATCGCTGAGGGATGTAAGAGGGCAGAGTGTTCTCTCATCGGTGGAGAGACTGCTGAGATGCCAGGCATGTATAACAAAGATGACTTTGATTTAGCTGGCTTTGCAGTAGGTATAGCAGAAAAAGATGAGATGAATCGACTAGAGCATGTAAAAGCAGGAGACATTCTCTTAGCACTTCCAAGTTCTGGCGTTCACTCGAACGGTTACTCACTAGTAAGAAAGCTTTTCTTTGAAAAACTAGGATATAAGTTTGAAGATGTCATTGATGGAAAGCCTTTGATTGATATCTTGTTAGAACCAACGAGGATTTATGTAAATATCTTTAAAAAACTAAAAAGCAAGATAAATGCTTTAGCTCACATCACAGGTGGAGGAATCGTAGAAAACTTACCTCGTGTACTTCCCCAAAACCTCAAAGCACTTGTGTATAAAGAGAAGATAAAAACCCTTCCTGTTTTTGAGCTTATGAGCAAACATGTAGCAGAGTCTGAAATGTATAGAACATTTAACATGGGCGTAGGAATGGTTTTAGTCGTTAGTCCTGAAAATGTAGATGAAGTTTTAGCTAACAGCGATGGGTATGTTATCGGCGAACTTCAAGAGGGAGAGCGTGAAGCTGTAATGCTTTAATGAGTTTTTATTATCTTTTTTCAAAACTCTTTACATACCTGGTTTTACCGCCAGGTATCTTTATCTTTTCATTTTTGCTTGCCTCTTTTTATGCAAAAAAATTCAAATCACTTTTTTTTCTTTTA
>DLUF01000102.1 GCA_002742765.1 Sulfurospirillum sp. UBA12182
TTTGAGAGGTCATTTGTTATGTTGAGTGAGCCAACGCCTAAAAAGTCATTGTATCTTATAGAATTTCCAGTATGAACGACCAGATTACAAGTAGCACCACCCATATCTATCACACATACTCCAAGTTCTTTTTCATCATGATTTAAAACAGCTATACTTGAAGCATAGCCACCAAGGACTATGTTGTCTATATCAATTCCAGCAGATTTTACAGCTTTTTCAAGATTGCTTAGAGAGGATTTTTGAGTTGTGATGATATGTACTTGCACTTCTAATCTTGCACCATTCATCCCTAGAGGGTCTTCGATAAACTCTTGATCATCTACTTTAAAATTATAAGGTAAGATATGAAGCTTTTCATACTCATTTGGGATGTTTGCATTATGGTCAGCCATCTGCATAGCACGGTTGATTTCACGGATTCCAATTTCACGATTAGGAATGTTGACTACACCACTACTATCTATACTCTTTGTGTAAGCACCAGAGATAGATACGATAACCTTTTCATACTGTGTACCAGCAACTCTTTTGGCATCATTCAAAGCATTTTTTATAGATTTCGAAGCTTGTTCAATATTTGTAATAATACCTTTTTTGAGACCTTGTGATTTCGCTATACCAGCACCAAGTATCTTTATATCATCATCTGTTTTTTCAGCGATGATAGCACAAATCTTACTTGAGCCAATATCAATACCTAATATCGTAGTACCCAACTATTTTCCTTTATAGTATTGTTCGCTTTCATAACGCTCAGTAAGCTTTTTAATCAAGTTTTGATTAAGCTCAGCCTGTTTTGATTGGAGGACATTTTCTTCAATCAAACTAGCATACTTATCTGATTGTTTACTAGGAAGCAACTTTTGTTCCAAAACTCTGTAAAGAAGAGCTTTTTCACCTGAGATTTTGTATCCGACTCTCTCTTTTTTATCAAAAATATAGTTTATAAAATCAACACTTGAAGCCTCATCCATTCCTAAGATTTTTACCATACTGTCTCTACTAACAAAGCCGATGTCTTCGCCTTTAAAAGTTGCAACTTGTGTTTGTGCGTATTTGTTGAGTTCCTCTTCAAATTTAGATGCGTATAGTTCTTGCATCACTTCATTTTTTGCTTCTTCATAAGATTTTGGGCTAGGTTCATTTATCTTGTTTATTTTTACTATAAGATATGCATCACCTTGTTCGATAGGTTTGAGAGTCTCTCCAACTGCGATACCTCTTAATTCATTCACAGGAAAGCTTATGTCATTATCAAAAACAACTTTAGAATCTTGCGCTTGAATTTCACCTTTTTTAAATGCAAGGTATGTTTTAAGAGCCTCTTTCTTAGCATTTTTTAGTAAAAAATCTTTTGTAGCACTCTCTTTTGCATCTTCAAACTTTAAAATCTTTCCTTCAGCGTCTGTGTAGTTGTGTTTGTTCTCTTCAAAAAATGTACTTAACTCTTCTTCTGAAATCGTGCTATCTTGTGGATGCACGTTGATATACTCTATCTCATAACTTTTGATGCTCATATAAGAGTTTTTATTTTCTTCCCAAAACTTCTTTGCTTCATCTTCACTTATCTTGATACTATTTTTGTCGATAGTAACTTCTGCAACTTCAAGTTTGTCTTGCATAAGGATAGCTGAGTAGAAAAGTTCTATCTCTGATTTTGTAGCAGGGAGTTGTAATACACTTTGAAGTTTTTCTAAAAGGATTTGCTTTTTGAGGCTTTTTTCATACTCATTTGCACTAATACCCATTCTTTTAATCGCATTGTAGTAAATCTCTTTGTTAAAAACACCCTTTTCTTGAAATGCTTGATCAGCTGCTAATTTTGCTTTTACTTCACTATCTAGTGCTTGAAGTCCTAACTCATCAGCATAGCTGAGTAAAGAAGCTTCTTCCATAAGACTTTTAAGAACCATTTTTTCTAAACCAATTTCATCAGCTTTTTCTTGTGTTAATTTTCCACCTAAAAGGTTGTTGTAGAAGTTATAATGATTAGCATATGCTAGTTGAAAATCTTGAACACTGATTTTTCTATCTCCAACTTTTGCAACAGCAGTGGCACGATCGGAGTTAAAATCATAAGCTCCCCAACCAACAAAACCAGCTCCAACAAATGCTATAACGCTAATCCAAATAGTCACAACCAAATACTTCTTGTGACGCTGCATCCATGTAATCATCTATATCCTTTATAAGCACTAACTCTTTGCACTTAAAATTTTAGATATAATTCTAGCTTGATTGTCATTAAACAACCATAAATTGGACACAGGAAAAGAGTTATGCATAAAAAAAGTATAGAGTTGAAACAAATGGACTTAAAACATATCTGGCATCCTTGTACACAGATGAAAGATTATGAAAAACTCCCCTTAATTCCGATAAAAAAAGGAAAAGGTGTTCATCTATATGATTTTGATGGAAACAAGTTTATAGACTGTATCAGTTCTTGGTGGGTCAACCTTTTTGGTCATTCTAACGAGTATATCAATAAAAAATTAAAAGAACAAATCGACTCATTAGAACATGTTATCTTGACATGTTTTACCCATGAACCTATCATCAATCTCTCCCAAAGATTAGCCAAGATAACACCAGAAGGATTAAACAGAGCTTTTTATGCAGATAATGGCTCTTCCGCGATTGAAGTTGCTATAAAGATGAGTTTTCAATACCATAAAAATAAAAATCAAACACGTCCTTTTTTTGTTTCTTTGGAAAATTCTTATCATGGAGAGACCTTAGGAGCGCTCTCTATAAGTGATGTAGGATTGTATAAAGAGACTTTTGAAGATATCTTGTTACGCTCTTTACATGTAAGTGTTCCAAAAGACCAAAGTGAAGATGAAGCTAGAAGAGCAGCACAAGAACTTGAAAAACTTTTCCAAGAAAAAGCTCATTTGATTTCAGCTTTTATACTTGAACCACTCGTACAGTGTGCAGGTTCTATGCATATGTACTCACCTTTATATCTTAAACTCGCACGAGAACTTTGTGATAAGTATGATGTACATCTTATAGCAGATGAGATTGCTGTTGGATTTGGTAGAACTGGGAAAATGTTTGCTTGTGAACACGCTCAGATAAGTCCAGATTTTATGACTCTCTCAAAAGGACTCACAGGGGGGTATCTTCCTCTTTCTGTTGTGATGACAACGGATAGAGTTTATGAAGCTTTCTACTGCGATTATAATGAATACAAAGCGTTTTTGCACTCTCACTCTTATACTGGAAATCCTCTAGCTTGTAGTGCAGCAAATGCAACTTTAGATATCTTTGAAAATGAAAATGTGATTGAAGAAAATCAAAAAAAGATAGCCTACATAGCTCAAAAATTAGAATGTTTTAAAACTTTACCAAATGTTGCAAATGTACGACAAACAGGGATGATAGCAGCACTTGATATCACAGGCTATGAGCCAAAAGACAGGATAGGGCTAAAAGTGTTTGATTATGCGCTCAAAGAGGGAGTTTTTCTAAGACCTTTAGGAAATGTAGTCTACTTTATGCCACCTTTTATAATAACATTTGAAGAGATTGACTTGATGATAGATACAGCTTATGAAGCTATAAAAAGATTAGGTGATGTATAGTATCGTTTTTGTAGCAGGATATCAAAACTCTGAGCCAGAGCATTGGCAAAGACTTTGGCATAAAAAGAGATGCAAAACTCCTACTTTGTAGAGCAGGATAACTGGGATAGTCCCAAGAAAGAAGCATGGATAAAAAGACTCGATGATACTTTACAAAAGGTTGAGGGAGAGGTTGTTCTTGTAGCACACAGTATGGGATGCTGTACGGTTGCACAGTGGGCAGCTAACTATAAAAATGAAAAAGTAGTCGCTGCGCTTTTGGTAGCCATCCCTGATGTTTTACAAGAGGGTTTTCCTAAAGAGATAGTGGGTTTTGACAATCCACCTGTTAAAAAGTTGCCATTTCCCTCTATCGCTGTGATAAGTGAAAATGACCCTTATTCAAGTGTTCAACGCTCAGAAGAGATAGCCGCAATCTGGGGCTGTGAGAGTTTACATGTAGGAAAAAAAGGACACATAAACTTGGCTTCAAATCTAGGCGAATGGGCAGAGGGACAAGAGATACTCAAAAAGCTTACATGTAAGAAATGAAATCAATACCTAATTACTTCTCTTCAAGGATTTTATAAGCATCTTCAAGTGTAGGGGCATAATATATTTTCATATTTGAATTATTAAAGTTTGAAAATTTTGCAAAGGTCACTAAAGCAAATTTGGAACTACCTACAACTCTTATGATTCTCTTTGCTCCTTTACTTTGAATTATAGCAGTGCCTTTTTTTATCTCTTTGGCTGCTTTTGAATCAACAAACTTCAACTCTCTTACATCATTGATGACATCAAATCCTTCTCTTAGTTTTACAACTTCTGCATTAATACGGTTGATGAGCGGTAAAGCATCTTCAATACTAAAAGTGCCAGAGAGTTGTATATTTAATCTATTGAGAGCTTTATCAGCAACTATGTTATATCCATTTCTTTCCATACAAACCTCTTATGGTTTATTTGTTTTAAAACTCTATCTTAGCGTAGCTTTTGTTTACATGTAAGCGTCTAAACTCTTCTTGTTTCAAAGCCATTGGCATAGTAGAGTAACTTGGCACTGTTTTCAAGAAGTGCTATGGTTTTAGCTATCTTGTTAATGTCTCTATCGTAGATATAAACTCCATACCCTTTGATGATGAGTAAGTTTGTAGAGTTCTCTTTCATTTGCCTGTATATCTCGATATCAGCTCTTTCATACCAGTCATCATAAAGTTTAGGGTCATACACCCTAAGTGAACCAAACTTTTGCGCACCAAAATAATCTTTTGGAGTGATTGTATCGTGGATGAGAGAGTAGGCTGTTATAAAAGGTGGCATCGCATAGCAAACATATTTTGCTTCATTGATGTTTTTGTAGATATTTAGATGGATATCAGCATCCATACTCGCTTCATTCCATCTGTAATCTTTTTTTGAATAAAGTTCTATAAAGTCACTTCTTTTAAGATCATCAAATATAGCATCTTTTTTGTTGATTAAAAATTTGTTATGTTCTACTCTTGCCGAAATCGAACCATGAAAGATACCTATGAAGTCTTTTCTGAACATTGAAAGAGAGACATTTTTTAATTCATTTGCTAAATACTGTTCCATATAGTCGTATAAGCCTTTTTTTAGAGCTTCTTTGGTATTATAGCAATCCAGTAATAAAAAAACAATTTTTAGGAAAGAGACTTTGAAAATACCCCATATTCCTGTTTTATATGATGAAGTAATCGAAACTTTTAAAGAGATAAAAGAGGGTTATATCGTTGATTGTACTTTAGGTTATGGTGGTCATACAGAAGCGATTTTAACAAATAACCCAAACATAAAGATGATATGTTGTGACCAAGATTTAGAAGCGATAGAGTTTTCAAAAAAACGTCTTGAGAAGTTTGAGGGAAGGGTTGTTTTTGAACATGCACGTTTCTCAACAGTGATACAAAAATACCAAAACTATGATATTAGAGGTATCTTGGCTGATATCGGAGTTTCTTCATTGCAGTTAGACAAAAAAGAGCGTGGTTTTGGTTTTGAGAGTGAAACTTTGGATATGCGTATGAATCCTCAAAATCCACTAAGCGCAAAAGAGGTTATCAACAATTACTCACAAGCAGAATTAGAAGAGATACTCCAAGAGTACGGAGAGATGAGAGATGCTAAGAGAGTTGCCTCACAGATAGTTCAAAATCGACCTTTTGAGAGTGCAAAAGAGCTTTCAGAACTGATGAAAAAGTTCGGAGGAAAACCAAAAATTCATCCAGCAACACTTCTGTTTCAAGCGATTCGTATAGAAGTGAACAATGAACTAGGTGAGCTTGATGAGCTTTTAGAAAGTATAGCAAATGCGAGATTGAGAGATACTCTTGTTGCTATAATCTCTTTTCACTCTTTAGAAGATAGGATAGTTAAGCGTACATTCAAAGCGTGGTCTCAAAGCTGTATCTGTCCTCCAGAAGTGATGCGTTGTGTTTGTGGGAACTCCCATGCGATTGGAAAGATAGTAACAAAAAAACCTATCGTTCCAAGTAAAAAAGAGCAAAAGAGTAACCCTAGAAGTAGAAGTTCAAAGATGAGAGTATTTCATATAAAGAGTGATGATGAGTGATAGAAATCAGCTTTTAAATGATTATGACCAAGAGCAAAAAAGAGAGAGAAATCTCGATTTTAAAACTCTTTTGCTTGTGTATCTTGCATTAGGAGTTGCTTTTTTGATAATTCTTCCAAAAGTTTACATAAAAAATCAGATTTACTATACTAGTAGAGATATAAATAAACTTTATAGCGAATACTCGATCTTAGAAGAAGAAAACAGATATTTAAGACAAAAAGTAGAGTCTATTCGCTTTAAAAACCAGATACTTGATTCTGTTTTGATTGACTTGAAGGATTGATGTTGATAAAAAATTTTATACGTTTTGCTGTTGAAAAAAATATTTTAAACCATATATTTTTAGTTTTTTTAGTTGTTTTATCTATCTTCTCTTACCAAAAAATCCCAAAAGAGATTTTTCCACCCTCAAATTTAGATGCTATCTCTATCACTGGGGCATATGCAGGGACAAGTCCTGATGTCTTAGATAAGATAGCAGTAAAAGAACTCGAAGATGAGATAACAAATCTCAACGATATAGACCGCATAGAGAGTGCTATAAAAAATGGAGCTTTTTCTATCACCGTTTATCTTAAAGATGGGGCAGAAAAAAATGAGATATTAGATGAGATAAAAGATATCATCTCTTCACAAAGAAGTGATTTACCTTCTGATATGGATGAGCCGATAGCGAAGGTTATGACAACGACTTATCCACTAGTTGCCATCGCTATCGCAAGTGATAAGAGTGTTGAAGAGATTTTAGAAGTTGCTTCAAAACTAAAATCTTCTCTTTCAAAAATCCCTGATTTAAGTGATATTTTTATAAGAGGTGATGCAGATAAAGAGTTAGTCATCAAGATAGATGAAAAAAAACTACTAGCATATAACCTTAGTATAAATGAAGCTTATAGTGCAATCTCATCTTTGAGTGAAGTTTTCCCAGTAGGAGTTATCAAAGAGCGAGGAAATCATCTTTATGTAAGCACTTTTGGTGGAGAAAAAGAGGTTGAAAAACTAAAAAATATACGCTTAAGTATCGGTGGTAAACGGATAAAGTTGAGTGATATTGCAAATGTGGCATTTAGTTTAGAGGATTTGAGTGAAGTATCGCACTTTAATGGAAAAACAAATATCTCTATCAGCATCAACAAAGCAAAAACTGGAAATGCCATCACTCTTGTCAAAGAGATTAAAAAACTTCTCAAAGAGTATGAAGCAGGTTATGAGGGATTTACCTTTCAAGCTTATTCTGATACCTCTGTTTGGATACGAAACCGACTCAATACTGTCATCTCAAACATCCTTTTTGGCCTTATCTTAGTCTCTCTTTCTGTATATATCTTCATAAGTGGAAGGATAGCTTTTGTAGTAGGACTTGGTATCCCTGTGAGTTTTATGATAGGTTTGATAGCCGCTCAAATGATGGGTTATAGTCTTAACATGCTCTCCTTGCTAGGGGCACTCATAGCACTAGGAATGCTCGTAGATGAAGCTATCGTTGTGGCTGAAAATATCTATAGGCACTTAGAAAATGGAGACACCCCAAAAGACGCCGCTATAAATGGAGCAGCAGAAGTGTTCCCAGCTGTTTTAACTGCAACTGCTACGACTATCTTTGCTTTCTTACCACTTCTTATCATGAGTGGAGAGATGGGTGTTTTTATGAGAGTTTTACCTATCATGATATCTATACTACTTTTAAGTTCTTTGTTTGAAGCATTTTTCTTCTTACCACTCCATGCAAAAGACTTTTTGAAAGTAAAAACAAAAGAGAAAAAAAATGAGTCATGGTGGAGAAGTTTTAACCTTATTTATAAGCAGATTTTATCTTTTATCATACATTATAAAAAGAGTATTTTGAGTGCTTTTGTTTTTGTAACTCTCTTTTTTATCGGAGTATTTTTTAAAAATATAGATTTTCAACTATTCCCAGATTTTGATACAACAGAGATTTATATCAGTGGAAAAGTCAATATAAATTATGATATCCATAACACACAAGAGATTGTCAATGAGGTAGAAAAGCTTTTGCTTGCAAATCTTTCTAAAGATGATATCTCTTCTATAGCCTCTGTTTCTGGATTTATGCTTGATGCAAAGTATAGACCTCATGTGGCTGAAAACAATTTTCATATCTTTATCAATCTACACGAGAGAAAACCTGAGAATTTTTTCAATATATACATAAATCCTTATCTATCCCCAGAATATGACGATACAAATATGCGTCGTTCCCGTAGTGCTTTGGAGATTTTAGAAGATGTCAAAAAGTTGACTGATAAATTTGCAACAGATGAACGTTTTGAAGAGTTCAAAGCAGTTGTTCCAGGTGCTGGTATCGTTGAGAGTGATGTGGAGATAGCACTTTCTCATCCTAACATCAAAGTAGTAGAAGATGCTGTAAAAATTCTTAGTGAAAAGCTAAGTCAGATTGAAGGAGTTTTTAATGTTCAGCACGATTTACAAGAAGGAAAAAAAGAGTTAAAACTAAGAGTAAATGAGTATGGTCAAAGCTTAGGTTTTAGTGAAAAACTTATCTCGACTTATCTTCGTCCTTACTACTTTAAAGCAGAATCTGGGAAAATGTTTTACAATGGCGAGCTTATAAACATACGAACACAAGAGAGTTTCAAGGATAATTTTGATTCTATAAGCACTTTTTATCTACCTATTCCAAACTCAGACAAAAAAGTAAAACTCTCTGAAGTTGTTGATTTTGATTTTGTAGATGGTTACTCTGATATCTATAAAGATGATGGCAAAAGAGTTAGTTCTGTTTTTGCCTCTTTAAACAAGTCTATAATGACCTCTGGAAAGATGTTTAAACTCCTTGAATCTCAACTAAAACAGATAGAAGAAAAAGGAGTAAACGTAGAGATAAAAGGTGAAGAAAAAGAGGGAGATAAAGTAAAAGAAGAGATGCTTCGAGCAGCTATAATCGCTGTTTTCCTTATCTTTTTAGCTCTTGTATGGATGTTTGATTCTATCGTTTTATCTATCCTTATCTTAACTACTATACCACTTTCGTTGTTTGGAGTTTTGGGTGGACATCTTTTGATGGGCTTAAATCTCACAATGCCAGGGATGCTTGGAGTCGTAGGTTTAAGCGGAGTTGTAGTCAATGATGGGATTATCATGATGGATTTTTTGAAAAAAGCAAAAAGTTATGAAGATATCATCAAGTATGCAACTATGCGTCTAAGACATATCCTTTTAACTTCGATTACGACTGTTTTAGGTTTAGCAACACTTATCTTTTTTGCTTCAGGGCAAGCAGTTATCTTGCAGCCTATGGCTATATCTTTAGGGTATGGGATTGCATGGGCAACTGTGTTAAATCTTTTTTACATACCTTTAGTATTTACTATCGTTAAAGGAAAAAAACTTGATTGATAATGTTTTATTACTTACCATTTTACTAGGAGTTATCTTTACATGTACGCTTCTTATCGTATGGCAAATTAGAAGTTTATTTGCCCAGCAAAAAGATTTTTTATACCATAAAATTGAGCAAATAGAAGCAAAAGTCTTGGAAAATGTAAAACATACAGTATCTCAAATCGAAAAAAATGCTGAACTTTTTTTAAAGATTTCAACGTCTCAGCAACTCATGCGAACAGAGGTTCAAAAAACACTTCATGAGATAAGCAAAGAGATTTCATTGAGTGTCACAGAAGCTTTAAAAGCGCAACAGTTACAAAGTAGTAAAGATATAGAGAAACTCTCTTTAAAAGTTGAAGAGAAACTCTCTTTAATCAATGAAAAAGTTGAAAAAAGACTCTCTAAAGGTTTTGAAGACATAGATAAAACATTTAAAGATATTATTCAAGGTGTTGCAAAAATCTCTGAGGCACAAAAAAAGATAGAAACACTAAGTTCTGATGTAAACTCTTTGCAAAATGTTTTAACTGACAAAAAATCAAGAGGTATCTTCGGCGAAGTTCAGTTAAATGCGATTTTACGCTCTATCTTTGGAGAAAAAAGAGAGTTATATGACTTGCAATATACTTTTGAAAGTGGAGTGATGGTAGATGCTATCATCAAAGCTCCAGAACCAGTGGGTATGATACCGATAGATTCTAAATTCCCTCTTGAAAATTACACAAAGATGATAGAAGATGCAAAGTTTAAAAGTGAGTTTAAACAAAATATCAAAAAACATATAAATGATATAAGTCAAAAATATCTTATCAAAGGAGTTACCGCAGAGATTGCTATCATGTTTATGCCTGCTGAAGCGATTTTTGCAGAGATAAATGCCTATCATGATGATTTGATTGAGTATGCTAGAAATAAAAAAGTTTGGATTGCTTCTCCTACCACTTTGATGGCTCTCTTAACAACTATCATGGCGATTGTAAGGGATATAAAAACACAAGAACAGGCAAAAAAAATCCAAGAGGAACTCTTAAAACTTTCAGAAAATTTCAAACGATACAAAATCCGCTGGGAAAGCTTGGCAAAACACATAGAAACAGTAAGTAAAGATGTCAAAGATATCACAACAACTACAAACAAAATCTCTAGTGAATTTGAGAGGATAGAAAAAGTAGAGTTTGAGGAAGTTGAAAAACTCACTTAAATTTCTTTTGGTAAATAATTTTTAACCGATTTTTAAGTCTTCTTCGTATACCATTTCAAAAATAACTCATGTATAGGTCTAAGGTTTAGACATACAGGGAATACAAAGCGTGAGTCTTCTCTATTTGATTTTTTATTCTTCTACACTCTTCATCTATACATGTAGCTATATTTATCTTTAGGAGGTTTTATGAAAGGAATTTTAATTTCTTTATTGGCTGTTTTAGTTTTTGTTGGTTGCGGTGGGAAAGTGGATAAAAAATCCCAATATAATTACATAAGTGCAGATGAAACTGCAAAAATTATGATGGAAAATCCAGATAAAATAGTTCTAATCGATATCCAAGAAAAAGATGATTTTGAGGAAGAACACTTAAAAGGCGCTATCGGAACATATGCATATCCAGTGAAAACTGAAGAGGAAAAAGCACGTATCGCAAAACACATCCAAGATATCAAACCTGATCAAAAAGTTGTTGTTGTATGCCCAAGAGGTGGTGGCGGTGCTGATAGAGCATATGATTTTCTACTTCAAAGTGGTATCAAAAAAGAGAACCTTTTTACTCTCACAGATGGTCAGTATGGTTGGCCACGAGACAGACTTAGTGATGTTTTAGACAATTAAATTAAAAAAAGGAAAATAGATGTTAAAGAAAATAGCAGCTATCACAAGCGCACTTCTCGTTAGTGCAACAGTTATGTTTGGCGGTGTTTTTGATGTTTTCAAAGGCTATAACTATATCAGTGCTGAGGAGACTGCTGAGTTAATCCGTACAAACCCACAGAGTATCGTTTTGATCGATATCCAAGAGAAACCAGGTTTTGCAAAAGAGCATCTTATAGGTGCGATTGAAACAAATGCATACCCAGTGAAAAAACAAGATGAACTTGATAGATTGGCTGCACTTTTACCACAAATCAAGCCAGACCAAAAGGTTATCATTATATGTCCAAGAGGTGGTGGCGGTGCTGATAGAGCATATGATTTCTATCTCAAAAGTGGTATAAATAAAGACAATATCTTTACACTAAAAAATGGTCAAGAAGGTTGGCCAAGAGAACAAATCAGCGACGTTTTGGCTAAATAATGAATCACGAACAAGAGTGCATTGACTGTAAAGCTTGCATGAAGGGTTGCTTGATGATGGGAGAGTTTACCGACTCTCCTAAAACCCTCTTAGAGAGTATCAAAAACTCACCTGCCAATGTAGCATTTTCCTGTGCTGCTTGTGGATATTGTGAGCATGTTTGTCCTAAGGACATTAGTATTCAAGAGTATTTTGTAGAGCGAAAAAAAGAGTTAGCTCCTAGCGAGCTTCACAATTTTGGATATAAAGCCGTTTTGTTCCACCAAGTGCTTAGTTTTTCTAAATCTTTAACGACTATCAAAAAGTTTTCAACTTCTAACTATTCTAATGTAGCTTTTATGCCTGGGTGTGCGTTGAGTTCTTATTCTCCAAGATTAGTGGAGTCTATTATCCACCATTTACAAAAAGTCTCTCCAGGGATGGGCGTACTTATGCAATGTTGTGGAAAACCAACCCGTATGCTCGGCGATATGCCTCGTTTTGAGAATTTTTATAGTAAATTAGACGCTGATATAGATCGTCTAGGTATTGATACTGTGGTAACTGCCTGTGAGAATTGTTATATGAGTCTTAAAGAGTGTTCCCCTCACGTAAAGACTATTTCTTTATATGAGTGGCTAGATATGAAGGGAATACCAGAGTGTTCATTTGAACATGCGCAAATTGTTGCTCTTCATGATCCGTGTCCTACAAGGCTTGAAAAAAGCTTACATGAAAGTGTTCGTTCACTTTTAAATAAAATGAAACTCCCTTTTAAAGAGTTTCGCTTTAATCGTGAAAAAACACAATGTTGTGGTAGTGGAGGAATGCTTGATGTAACAAATCCAAAACTAGCTAAACAGCAAATGGTTTCGCGTGCTAACCAAACTGAGTGTCAGACAATCGTTACTTATTGTCAAGAGTGTGCCAGATCTATGAGTAGAGGAGGAAAAAGTGGAGTGCATATCTTAGATTTACTCTTTACTCCTTCAGTAGCACAAAGCTTTAAACAACCACTTCATGGTGCACTTACATCATGGATAAATCGTTATAAAACAAAACAAATAATCAAAAATTTTAAAGTAAAAATATGATAAAAAAATTCATTTTAATAGCCTTTTTTATAGGGATGATTGTTGCATATAATATGTTAGGATTGGAGACAATATTGTCTTTTGAAATGCTTAAAGCAAAAAAAGAGTTATTGTTAGAGTTGGTGCAAAATCATTTTTTGCTTAGTGCTTTTTTATTGATGGGCTTATATGCTATTTCTGTTGCATTGATGATTCCTATCGCAACTCTATTTTCTTTAGCTGCTGGTTTTATGTTTGGTAGTATTTGGGGAACGCTGTTTGCAGTGCTTGGGGCAACGCTTGGCGCAGTTGCAAGTTTTTATGTTGCACGTTTTATTCTTGGTGAGAGCCTTCAAAACAAATATGCAAAAGAATTAGAACGTTTTAACAATGAGTTTGCAGCAAATGGTTACAGTTATCTTTTTGCGTTGCGGTTACTTCCTATTTTTCCTTTTTTCCTGATTAACCTTTTATGTGGTCTTACTCGTATTGATATCAAAACCTTTTTTATTACAACTTTTATCGGTATCATCCCTGGAGGATTTGCTTACACATACGCTGGCTCGCAACTCTCTTCTATCAATGCGTTGGGGGACATCTTTACCAAAGAGATGGGATTAGCGCTTCTCTTTTTAGGGCTTATTTCTTTGGTTCCAGTCTTGTATAAAAAATGGAATCAAAAAAAATTTAAAAATCAAAATTTATAAAAGTTTTTTAGCCTTTTTGCTGAGACTCCAAAGAAGTAGAGTGTACTTAAAACTCTATTTCTAAGGCTTGTATAGATAATACCCTCTTTGTGCCATCTTCTATCTGAAGTTTGCACTTTTTGCTTTAAAATCTCTACTTTGAGATTTTGTTGATGAATTTTTTTAATGATAGCAACATCTTCCATAAGAGGTATCTCATCGTATCCACCAACTTTATTGAAAAGTTGAGAGCTAATAAACTGTGCTTGGTCACCATATGGAGTGTTTGTAAAAACAACTCGAAGATTTGCTAAAAACTCTATAACTTTGATAAGCAAGTTTTTTGTTTTTATCCCTAGTTTAAAAGCCCCAGCTAGATTTTTATCTTTTACATGTAAACTTTTTATAAGTAAATCCCACTCTTTTGGTACAAGAGTATCAGCATGTAAAAAGAGTAAAATCTCTCCTTTGGCTCTTTTAGCCCCTTCATTTAGCTGATATGCTCTACCAGCTTTTGGTGCGCAAGTTGTTCGTAAGTTTGTAGTTTCTATATCTTCTATCGTAGTTTTTAAAGGAGTATCAACGATGATGATTTCATAGTTGTTTTCTCTTGCATTGGCTCTTAAATGCTTCAAAGTTTTTGGCAAGTTCTCTTTTTCGTAGTATACTGGGATGATGACACTGATGCGTGGTAGTGTGGCTAAAAAACTCTTTACATGTAAAGCAAGTTTACTTTGAAGATTTAGAGTATCAAAACTTCTCAAATCCTCTAAAACATCCACATCAAAAAGCTCTTTTCCAATCTTTACATGTAAAGGCTCTAGTGCTTGTAAAGTTTGAGAAAAAACCTCTTTACTAAAGTCAATCTCAAATGCTTTTTGGCTAAAACACTCTTTATGAAAACCGATGAGATAGTATCCTCCATCACGACTTGGATTTAAAACTGCTTGTTCAAACTCAAATGCTTCATTGATAACCCCCTCATCTAAAAGAGGGATATCACCACCTACTAAGATAGCTTTTTCATATCCATTCTCAAACACTTTCTCAAATGCATTTGCCATCTTTTGCCCTATATCCTCTCCCACTTGAATAAAGCACTCAAGCCCATCAAAATGTTTTTGATATGTAGGTGTGTAAGCTTCTACAAAAACAAGCTTAGAAGCCTCTACTTGTAAGCCTAAAATCTGCTCTAATATGAGTTTATAAAGCTCAAGTGCTTCAACTTCGCCGATACTTTTTGCAAGTCTTGTTTTGACTTTGGCTAAAAGTGGCTCTTTGGTAAAGATGATGAGTGCTGTTTTCAAAAAAACCTTTCAAGGATACGCAAAAACTCTTCTGTACTTTTTACATGTAAGCTTCCAATCTCGTTTGCTATGCTAAAAGCTAACTCATACGCTTGTGTATTTTGCAAGTCCTTTGATTTTGCAGGAACAAAAAGGCGCCTTGCCATCTCAACCGAACAAAAACCTATGGCATTTTGAACAATATCTTTTTCAAAAGGTTTTAACAAAGCATAGATTTTTTCTTGATAAGGGGTGTTTTTATGCCCAATTTGAGCTAAGATGACATGGGCTAAGAGATTGCCGATATCAAAACTCACTTCACAAAAGAGTGAAAATTCACTATCGATGATAGCTATACAATCCTCTTTTACCATGACTGAATCACTGTGTAAATCCCCGTGAATCAGTGAAGTCTTAGAGTGTAAAAAAACCTCTTTCAATCTCTCTTTATTTGCTAAAAACTCCGCTGAAAACTCTCGCCATTGAAAAAAATCTAATATGACTAAAGCTTCATGATTTTTGATAAAAGGAAACTCAAACACATAGTTTTTTGTTATCTGCTTTAACTCTTCACACTCATAGTACGCGTTATTTTGTGGAGTCTTTTGTGAGAGAGAAAAAAGAAAATTGCCAAGCTTTTTATATGCTGTTGTGTTTTGTGGATTTTCTCTAAGTGAGCTGTAACCATCAAGATACTCCATCACAAAAAAGTGCTCATTCTCACTTTTATGATAGATTTTTGGAACAAAATCAGGTGCGATAGAGTGAAAATACTCCATAGAATTCATCTCAGCAACTACTCTTTTTTGTGTGAGTTGAAAATCTTTTCCAAGTATCTTGAGATAGGGTTTTGCATGTTTGATGGCGTATGTTTTTTCTCCATCATTTAGCTTATAAACATAGTTCATATTGCCGTCTCCTATCTCAGTGGAGTTTTCAAGAAGAGTGGCTAAGGAAGTTCTTTTAAAATCTAGCATAAAAACCTTCGTTATGATAACCTGCGTTATTATAACGAAGGTTATCTTAGATAAAAGGAGACTTATCCCAGCTTTTTGCACCTTGAATCTTTTTATAAAATTCGTATCTTTCTAGCAATTTACTCATTTCCGATTCCTTTATTATTTTTCAAAATCTCCCAGTTCCCATCCCTTAAGCTTCCTACTCTTTGTACTCTTTTTTCATCTTTTAATTTTTTTATCGCTTTTTTGATTCCTGATTCACTCATATCTAAGGTAGCCATCAATTTTTTGATAGTTATCTTATTGTTTTTTTGCATAAGTTGTAAGATTTTTTGGTCACTTTTTAGAGATTCATTGATGTACTAACTTTTTTCATATCCCTGCTTAAGTAAGCTTTTGGTAAAATCAAAATCTTGATAAGGCTTTAGGATTGAAGCATACATCTTGAAAAACACTTCTCTTTTCTGCACAGATGTAACCTTTTATAAACGGATATTTTATGCAAGATTTTTTAACAGATTGGAATCGTGTTTTATTTGAAAACACACCAGTATATTTTTATAAACATAGTGCGGATTGGTTTGTGCCAAATGCAAAAGCAGATGAGATTTTACAAGCTAAAAAAGATGATTTAGAAGCGATAAAACTAAAAAACCGCATCTCTTTACCTAACCCAAGAGTCTATACAAAACAGCCACAAAAAGAGCAGACGAACTTACAAGAGTTTTGGTTACATGTAACAAATCGCTGCAATATTGAATGTACGCACTGTCTCTTTAGCTCTTCGATTCACGACAAAGATACTCTAAGCTTGGAATTGATGCAAAAGCATATCAAAGATGCGTATGAGCTAGGGTGTAGGCTTTTTGTTCTAAGTGGTGGTGAGCCATTTGTACGAGAAGATATCAATGAGCTTTTAGAGTTTATATTCTCACTTAAAGATTCAAAGGTAGTGATTCTAACCAACGGAATGCTCCTTGAAAAAAACCTATCAAAAAAGAATTTTGATAAAAGTAGACTCTCACTTCAAATAAGCCTAGATGGACTCGAAAATGAGCATGATGCCATCAGGGGAAAAGGGAGTTTTGCAAAATTAGCTAAAAATCTAAAGTGGCTAAAAAATGAGGGATATACTTTTTCAATCTCTACTTGCTTGACACCTCTTAGCATAGAAAATTTAGATGAAATTATCGATTTGATTTACTCTTTTGGAGCTAGTCATGTCCACTTTTTGTGGTACTTTGCAGAGGGAAGAGCAAAAGAAGATACTCTTTTAGAATCACAAAAGATTTACGAAGCACTTACCAAAGCTTATGAAAAATCAAAAAAATTAGGCATCTTTATAGATAACTTTGAAGCACTCAAAACTCAAATCTTCGCTCCAAAAGGGACTGTGCACGATGGTTCAAGTTCTGCTAGAACTTCTTTGGCTCTTGGTTATGATGGAGCATTTTACCCAAGTGCAGCGACTGTTGGGATGCAGGATCTTTTACTTGATGGAGTGAGTATCGAAGAAGCTCTCTCAAGCCCAAAAGCAAGGGAGATTCAAAGCCAAAGTGTTTTACATGTAAACTCTACTATGCGCTTTATCCTAGGTGGGGGAGATTTAGACCATAGCTTTTCTCACTCTAAAACTTTGATAGGCGATGACCCTTACGAGCCACTTATAGAAAAACTTGCTCTTTATCTTATAACAAGTGAAGCAAAAAGGTTTGATACAAATCCAAGTAAAGCCAATCTTACTTTAGAGATGGGAGATATCCTCTACACTTGTGGAGCGAGCGAGGGAGTGGCGCATACTCACGCAAACTGTTTATTAGCCACAGGAGAGAGTGAATCTCTCAGTTTTGTCAAAGAGTTTTACACTGAGGCAGCAGACGAAGATAAAGAAGACATCTTAAATCCAGCTTGTTATGAAGAGGAGTACTTAGCTCATATCCCTTCAAAATATCGTTTTCGAGGATACGGATGTGGTAGTCCTATCTTAGAAGCCAACCTAAAAGAGGGTGAAGCTCATCTTGATCTAGGAAGTGGAAGAGGGGTAGAGTGTTTTATCTCTTCAAAGCTTGTAGGAAAAAGTGGAAAAGTAGTGGGTGTTGATATGCTTGACTCTATGCTTTCTATAGCAAAAGATGGAGCAAAAGAGTGTGCACAAAATCTTGGTTTTGCTAACTTAGAGTTTAAAAAAGGCTACCTTGAAAAACTTCCTCTTGAAGATGGAAGTTTTGATGTCATCACTTCAAACTGTGTTCTCAATCTCTCTACACATAAAAGAGAGCTTTTTAGTGAGATTTATAGAGTTTTAAAAGAGGGTGGAAGAGTTGTTATCTCTGATGTAGTGTGTGATGAAGAAGCAAGTGCGCTCATACGCAATGATGCAAAACTCAGTGGTGAGTGTATCGCTGGTGCACTTAGCATAAGCCATCTTGTAGGACTTTTAAAAGAGTCTGGCTTTGAAGGTGTAGAGTTTGTAAAACGTTTCTTTTACAGAGAAGTAAAAGGAGAGAAGTTTTATTCGCTTACTTTTAAAGCCTATAAACCAGATACACAAAAAAAAGTAGATGTAATTTACAAAGGCTTAGGCGAGAGCATCACACTAGAAAATGGTCAAACACTTTTCAAAGGAGTGAAGACTAGCATAGCTAAAGAGTTTGCAGAGGCTTTAAATGATGTTGTGTTTATCTTAGATGAAAAAGGTGAAGTGACAAACCAAGAGGGTGAAGCTTGTAACTGTGCACTTCCTCCTGAAGAGAAGATAGAGCCTAAAAAACCAACTTTCTCTTTTTCTCCATTTGTCCAAAAGCATACAAGCAACTGTATGGTGTGTAAATCCCCACTCGTTTATGGCAATGAAGTCAAAGAAGTAGAGTGCTTTTACTGTAAAACTAAGGCTAGCAGTAGCGTTACATGTAAAGAGGGACACTATGTGTGTGATAAGTGTCACTCAAAAGAGGCACTGCAAGTTATAGAACAGATTTGCCAAGCCTCAAAGCAGACAGATATGATGGAGCTATTTCGTACCATAAGAGAGCATCCAAGTATCCCAAAACATGGACCTGAACACCACGCGATGGTGCCAGCTATCATCGTAACAGCTTATAGAAATCTTGGAAATGAGATACCAAAAAATGCACTCAAAACAGCTCTTAGTCGAGGTTCTACGGTTATAGGTGGTTCATGTGGATTTATGGGGATGTGTGGGGCTGCTAGTGGTGTAGGTATAGGCTTTGCGATACTTCTTGAAGCAAGTCCAGTGACAAGCACTTCAAGGATGATGGCGCAACAAGTAACGCATAAAGTCTTAGGTGAGATAGCAAAGTATGAAGCAGCACGTTGTTGTAATCGAGAAGTATGGACTGCTCTCACGCTTGCTAGTAAATTCTCCGAGGAGTTTTTAAAAGTGCATTTACCAACGACTGAGGAAGTAAAGTGTGACCAAAAGAGATACAACCAGTACTGCTATGGTAAAGAGTGCCCGATATTTTAGGAGAAGTTGTGAGAAAGATTTTATTGTTTTTATGTAGCTGTGGGTTGCTCTTAGCAAACCCTCTTAAAATCGCGTATCAAGATAGAGTTATAGATGCGCTTTTTATCGTTGCAAATGCGCAAAATTTGTTTGAAAATTCTGAAGTGGAGTTAAAGAGGTTTAGCAGTGGACCAGCGACCAATGAAGCTTTACTTTTTGGAGATGTGAGTATGGCTACGATGGGCGACACTGCTGCACTCATCGCTCTTTCAAAATACTGCCCAAAAGTAAAAATCTACTCAATCTTAGGCGGTGGAGAGGCTCGTCACAGTATCGTGGTGAGAAAAGAGAGCGATATAAAAACTTTGCAAGATTTGGCTGGCAAAAAGATAGCTATCAAAAAAGGCACTTCTACTCATGGTGGCTTTTTGCTCAAAACTTCTCAGATGGGAGTAAATCTGAACAAAGAGTTGATGGACTTAAGCCCTTCACTTATGGCTCAAGCGCTTTTAAGCAAAGAAGTAGATGCCATCGTGGCAAGTGAGCCAACTCCAAGCGTCATCGTAGAAAAGGGTTTTGCCAAAAGACTTTTGAGCTTAGATGGCGTAGGAAGCAACTATCCGCTTGCCTTGGTAATCAAGAGTGAAAGCTTTGATGCATCAAAGATGTCAAAAGTTTTAGAGGTCTTAAAAAAAGCTCAAGAGTTTATAAAAACAAATCCTCAAGCAAGCTATGAGATCATCTCTAAAGCAACAGGGCTGAGTCTGGGTAGCACCAAAGAGGCGATGGCAAAACATGAGTATAAAGTGGGATTTGATGATGTTTCTATGAAAAGTTTGCAAAAAGTAGCGAACTTTTTATTTGAACAAAAAAAGATAAAGTCTCTACCTGATTTTGAAGCGTGTTTGATAAGATAATATGCTAAAAAAACTCCTCTTTTCACTCTTTTTATTTGTATTATTTCTCCTTTCTTGGGCTTTGTTTGGCTTAGGAGTTGAACACTTTAGGGGCGTGCCTTTTCCTATGCCTCAAAGTGTGTTTTATAGATTTTACGAGTTTTTGAGTGGAGAGCTTTTATACGAACACCACATCTTAGAGCATTTTTTTGCAAGTCTGAAACGATGGCTTTTTGCTTATGTTTTAGCGGCACTTTTTGGGTTTTGTTTAGGGCTTATAAGTGGTTGGTTTGAAAAAACTCATAAACTAGGGGTGATGAGCGCAACACTTTTGCAGATGATGCCAGGACTTGCTTGGATACCTTTTGCGATGCTTCTTTTTGGTATCGGAGAGAAGGCAACACTTTTTATGATATTTATGACGGCTTTTCCTCCAATCTTTTTACATGTAAGCACAGCTGTGGCAAATCTACCTAAAGAGTATGTGAAGATGGGGCAAATGATGGGGCTTAGTAGGGGAGTTTTTTTAGGCAAAATCCTCTTTCCTTATCTCTTGCCTTCCTTAGTCGTAGGGCTTCGCATAGGGCTTGCTATAGGCTGGAGAGTTTTGATAGCTGCGGAGATGGTTGTGGGAGGAAGCCAAGGACTAGGCTATACTATCATCCAATCTCGTTGGTCGCTTGATTTTGAATCTGCTTTTATCTCCATAGGGCTTATCTGCTTGGTTGGTCTTTTTTTTGAAAAATTTGTCTTCACAAAAGTAGAAGAGTATATCCATAAAAGGCTTCGTATATGAGACTTTTAAGTGCTAAAAATCTCTCAAAAGCTTACTATCTGCAAAAAGATGAGAGCTGTATCTTGGCTCTTTCAAACATAAACTTTGAGATACAAAAAGGTGAATTTGTCTCCATAGTAGGACCTAGTGGCTGTGGTAAATCAACTCTTTTGAAGCTCATCGCTGGGTTTGAGCAAAAAAGCAGTGGGAATCTTTTGTTTGAAGACAAAGAGATAAAAACTCCTCATGGCAAGCGAAACTATATCCCCCAAGATAGTGGGCTTTTCCCATGGCTAAATGTCGAAGAAAATGTAAAACTTGCTATCAATAAAAAAGAAGATAAAGAGAAAAAAGCCCTTGAGTGTTTAGAAAAAGTAGGATTAGCAAAGTTTGCTAAAGCTTATATAGATGAGCTCTCAGGTGGTATGAAACAGCGAGTTGCACTTGCAAGAGCCTTGGCTATGGAGTCTAAGCTCATCCTCTTAGATGAGCCATTTTCCGCACTTGATGAGCTAAGTCGCGAGAAGATAGATAGAGAACTTTTAGAGTTTTTTGCGCAAAATGAGATGAGTACTATCTTAGTAACGCACTCCATCAAAGAGGCGATTATCCTCTCTGATAGAATTTTTGTGATGGATACAAATCCTGGGTATATCATAAAAATGATAAGCGTAAAAAAAGAGAAAGACTCTCACTACAAAGAGAGCCTTTATGAAGAGATTTTGTCGTTGTTTAATAACTCTTCTACTTTTTGAGTGACAAACTCTATGTACTTAGCGCATTTTTGATTTTTACAATCCCCCGATTCAAACTTTGCTCCACCATCGCTATCTGTGAGGTTAAAGCTCAAAAGAGTTGAACAGCTAGTTGCGCCAAACTCTTTTTCAAAACTGCTTCTAAGTTCAGCTATATCTTCAAAGAGTTTATCTACTCCTTCGTTATTTGAAGCTCTTCCTTGCACTGCTGAGAGAGCTAAAATCCCACCACTTAAAGCACCACAAAGAGAGTTTCCATAAGCGATACCAGCACCAAAAGCACTCGATGCTCTCAAAAGAGTTTCATCTTTGATAAAGTTTTTTACGATGGCTTCTGAACAAAGATATCCATCTAAAAAATCTTTTACAGCGTTGTTCATATCCGTCTCCATTTTTATTTTATTGTAACTTTTCTATGATAAAAAGTAGATTTTTAAGAGAAAATTTGTCTCATTAATAAATTGTTTATAAAATATTTATACCACGTTTAAGTAGGAGGAATATACTTTCATTACCAAGACAAAAACCTCCTTTTTGTAGATATAACTTACAAACTTTTAAGCGTCTTTCAGTTGCCCGCCTGAGAGACGCTTTTTTTTATTCTATGCTAAAAAAAAGTTCAGGTCGATACTCAAAATGCATGGTGTCATAGTGGTACCATCTCCCACCCCAGATAAATCCATGTTCTTCAAAGATATCTACGATTTCTTGTGGAAAGTTGTTTCTAAAGTTATATTTTTTATCCCATTTCCAGTAGGCAGATTCTTTGACATTCAAATCAATCGCAATCCCAAAACTATGAGCAGAGAGTCTGTTTGTCCCAGCGATAGTTCGGTGGTTATAGGTTCCAGCGATGTTGGTGATGTATCTTTGGTACTCTTTTGGGAGTTTTTGAAGTTTAGTGATGATCTTTTGAAGCTGTTTTGAAGCTCCTTGTCGTTTGTTAAAGTAGAGTGTTTGACCATCTATCCATGTGAGTTTTACTAGATTGTTTCGTATCTCTTCTTGGTTTGCTCCATAAAGTTTTTTGAAAAAATCTTCATTTCTTACTCGTCCTGCGTCATCTTGCGGTGGCATGATAGGCTCAAATGCTTTATAAGAAAGCTCAAACATATCTTCTATATCTGGATTTTCAAGTTTTTGCTCAAATGTTTTTTCCTCTTTATCATCGTATATCATCGTTGTATTATCATCAAAGTAAACGAGATTTCCCTCTACACTTACAACACTCTCATAAGATTTGGTGAGAGGATGTGCTGCAAAGTAAGTGTTAAGTGGAGCGATAACAAATCCTTTGAGTTGGTTGATGAGCATACTCTCTTCGATGATAGTCTCCTCTTGTGAGCCTAAGTACAAATCCGAGATGATAGAGCGACCGATGATTTTGCGTTTTTCTTGTCCGTTTTCTTCTACCTTCAATCCCCAAGTGTTATGCATCACTAAAGCTTTCTCTTCAAAAGTTCCAAGATAGAGCATGATATGCCCTCTTAGGTAAAGTAGACTTTGAAAAGGGATAGCCTTTTCTTTTAGAAGAGCTTCTTTTTCTTTGATACTTAAGTTTTCCAAAGAGATATAATCCCCACTTTTGCTCTGTGAAAATGAGTTTCTAGGAAGCCAGATACCAAAACTTTGAAAGTAGTCTTTAGTCATCGCAGAGCAGTCGCGGTTGTTCATAAAACCACCCCAGCCATAGCGTTCTCCTAAAAGTTCGTTTGCTACTTGTTTGATAGAGTTTTCCTCAAAAGCAAGAGGAAAGGTCGCTGCTTCATCTTTTGAAACTTTTGTTAGGATTTTATGTGGAGCGAAGATATAAGTATAAAAAAAGTTTTCATCTTCACTAAGAATTGGCAAGAGTGAGCCAAGCTTTACATGTAAAAGATAGTTTGAGGCTGTGTCATAAAGTGGGATATTGTCTTTTGTGATGAGTAAAAGAGGGGAGTTATGAAAAACGGTAAGCTCTTTTGCGCCTAAGAGTTTCAACTCATTTGCTCTAATCCAGCCAGTTGAGACATTTGTCTGTACGAAAGCCCAAGTTTTATCTAAACTATAATGTGAGACAAAAAGAGGTTCATTTACATGTAAACGTGTGTTTTGAAGATAATCAAAATTAAACCCTTCACCAGCTAAATTAGGATCTTTAAAAAAAGGGCTTAAGCTAGGTAGGTTTCTGATTTGTACTTCTTTTGTAGTGATGGCGTATTTTGCTACTTTGTTCAAATCTTCAAAATTTGTATTTTCGATAATCTTTTGTATCTTTTCATACTCCCAAGGAAGCATGTTTTCTGCGTAGTATTTATCTTTTTTGTTAAAAACAACATTTGCCCAAGAGAGCTTCTCTTTGTCCATCTTAATGGCACTTATACGCCAAGGCATAAAGTAACGAGAGCGAAAGTTTTCTAAGTTTACATGTAAAGGAGTTAGCTCTTTTAAGTAAGCTGAGATATCTTGCGTATAAGCTATAAGAGGTGTTTGTTTTTTAGAACAAGCAGTGAATAATAAAACAAAAGGTATAATGAGAAAAATTGTTAGCCTCTTCATGAGCGTAATCATAGCAAAAAATAGGAAAGATTTTGCAAATTTTAGAAAAACTCAAAAAAATGTTAGAAAATCAAAATGTCCTCCTCACAGGTGGGGGTGGAGTTGGTAAAAGCTATCTTACTTCACAGTTGAAAACAGAGCTAAAAAAGGAGGGAAAACAAGTCGTTGTTTTAGGTAGTACAGGCGTGAGCGCTGTCAATGTCAATGGACAAACGATACATAGTTTTTTTGCTTTTGGGATATGCAATAACTTAGAAGAGTTGAAAAGACATGACAAATACACGAAACAAAGAGTAAAAGAGTTAAATAAGATTTTATACAGTGCGGATTTGCTCATCATAGATGAGATAAGCATGGTGAGTGCAGATTTGCTAGACATGATACGCTTTCGTTTGCAAAATGCTAGTTTTTCAGGCTCTCTTTTGTTTGTAGGAGATTTTTTTCAGCTCCCTCCAGTCATAAGTAAAGTAGAGAACAACTCTCTTTTTGATGGTGCGCATTTTGCTTTTCAAAGTAGTTCATGGGACTATTTTGAACCTTGTGTGGTAGAGCTTACAAAAACCAAAAGAACTATGGATGAGCATTTTTTTAGGATACTTGCAAATATAAGAAAAGGGAAGTTTGATGTTCATATACAAGAGTATCTTTTTGATTTAAAAAACAATTTACATGTAAAGGATTTAAACCCTACGATTTTATACGCCACAAACAAAGAAGCTGATGCGAAAAACCTCCAAAAACTGAAAGAGATAGATGCCATCGAAGTGGTTTTAAATGCAAAAGAAAAAGTACATGTAAACTCTTTGCATGAGGGCAAGATAAAAAGTTGGAAAAATGCTTTGAGTGTACCTGTGAGTCTTAGTCTAAAGGTCGGGGCTGTTGTACTTTTTTGTACAAATAAGTGGGGAAGTTACTATAATGGAGAAAGAGGCGTTGTTAGAAGTATAGATGATGAATTTGTAAGTGTTGAAAAAGAAAATGGTCAAATCGTCAAAGTAACAAGACAAGAGTACACGATGCATGAAAATATCATCTTAAATGGAGAAATCAAAGAACAGCCACTCTTTAGTATAGAGCAGTTTCCCCTAAAACTAGCCTATGCTATAACAATCCATAAGTCACAAGGTATGAGTATCGATACTCTGATATGTAACATAGACCGTATCTTTGAAAGCAGTCAATTTTATGTTGCTATTAGTAGGGCAAAAGAGCCAAAAAATCTCATGCTTGAGTATTCGTATGATGAGAGGAGATTTGTTTCTCATCTTCAAAGGTGCATACAAGTCTCTCCTGTGGTTTGTGAATTTTATGAAAATACAGATATAATAGATATCGAGAATGAAGGTTTAACTCTTTTTTAACTATGGTCGATTTACATGTACACAAAACATAAGGTGACTTATCGTCTGTTGACAAAAGTTTAGTGTCTAAGCATGATGGATTTATCTGATTCATGCGAGATTGATTAGTTGGGAGGCTAACATGAAGATAGATAGTGCATACACAAGTGTAGCTAGTTTGTCCACAACAACTTCTGTTTCTGCAAATAAAGCTTTAGAAGAAAAACTCGATGCAAAAAGCATTACAAATTCTTATCTAGCGCAGTATCAACTCCAAGTTGAAGAAAAATCAAAAGAGACTTTTTCATTTCAAGCGGATACTTTTACTCTAGCAGATATCGGATATAACGGAAAACCCATAGCAGAACTAACCCAGATGGAAGCTAAAGAGTTAGTAAGTGAAGATGGATTTTTTGGGATAGAACAAACAAGCCAAAGGATAGCGGATTTTGTCCTCAATGGTGCTGGAGATGATGTAGAAAAACTCCGAGCAGGACGTGAGGGAATCTTAAGAGGGTTTAAAGAAGCTGAAGAGATTTGGGGAGAGACACTTCCTGATATCAGTTACCAAACCATTAACAAGGCTGTTTCACAAATAGATGAAAAATTAGCTAGTTTAGGAGCGAATGTACTTGAAGTTAATGCATAAATTTTTACTCATTCTAAGTACTCTTGTTCTTTTAAATGCAGAAGAAACTTTTATGGTAGATGATTTTGAAGCTACCTTGTTTAGCAAAGCTTCTGGAACCTTGCAAGTACAAGGAAGTTTCATTTTTGAAGGTAGAGATGTAGATATCTATGATTTTAAGATTATAGATGCTCTGAATGTAGTCATAGGAAGTTTTTATGCAGAAGATTTACTCACTTCAAAAGGGAAAGAAGCTTTTAAAACAACTCTTATCAAGTACGTACAAGAAAAATACGCTCTTGATATAGATACTCTTTATATCCAAAAATTAAAAGTTTTGGATGATACAACAGCACAAAAAATCATAGAAGCTCTGAAAAAAGAGGGTTGTTGTAAGTAGTTATTGGGTTATGATATCAAATTCCTGAGGGATAACAACTTCAAAAAGAGATGCATCTAAGTAGCCATTTATGCTTTGGTTTAAAAACTCAATAACTACTTTGTTATCTAATTTATCTTTATACTCTATCTTTTGGATTTGCTCTTGTTTTGTATAGATAGTATAGGTGATATCATCAAAATTTGTTTCGTAAGTAAAAGGAGCTATCTCTTTTGCATTTTTTAAGATATTTGCTATGTTTGGAGTGTTTTTGAGAGTTGTGATGATAGCTTGTTCAAGTTCTGGCTCTATGATGACAACTTTGTTCGCGTTAAAATACATCTTTTTTGAGATTGGTTTGTTATATATCCAGAGTGCTTTTTCTTCTTTAAGAGCGTAGAAACTCCCTTCATAGTGGATTTGTTTTCCCTCTTCATTTGTGATTGTTTGTTTGAAACTACTTTGTATAGAATTAAAATCTAAAATATTTGAGAAAGAAAAAGTAAAAAAAACAGAAATCAAAAGTAAAAATCTCATAAAATAACCTCCAGATAAATCTCTTGTAAAGTTTTAGCAAATAAATAGTAAAGATATGATAAAATCCTTATCTTTAAATGATAATTAGGCGAAAAGGTAAAGATATATGCTAGGTATTGTACGGAAAATTTTTGGAACACAAAATGACAGATTAGTCAAAAAGTATTTTGCTCTTGTCAAAAACATCAATGACTTAGAAGCGAAATATGAAGCAATGAGTGATGAAGAGATAAAAAGTATCTTTGAAAACTACAAAGCAGATGTTCAAGCAGAAAAAATCTCTCTTGATGATATTTTGTATGATGTATTTGCTATAACAAGAGAAGTAAGTAAGCGTACTACTGGCATGAGACACTTTGACGTACAGCTTATAGGTGGTATGGTTTTACATAAAGGTGATATAGCTGAGATGAAAACAGGTGAGGGGAAAACTCTCGTAGCAACTCTTCCTGTTGTTTTAAATGCTATGAGTGGCAAAGGTGTCCACGTAGTTACTGTAAACGACTATCTAGCACGTCGTGATGCTGAAGATATGAGTAGAATTTATAACTTTTTAGGGTTAAGTGTTGGTATCTTAACAGGTGATTTACATAGTGATGCCCAAAGAAAAGCACAGTATGATTGCGATATCACTTACGGTACAAATAATGAATTTGGTTTTGATTATCTTCGTGATAACATGGGATACTCTTTAAGCGAGAAGATGCAAAGAGGACATAACTTTGTTATCGTAGATGAAGTTGACTCTATCTTGATAGACGAAGCAAGAACTCCGCTTATCATCTCTGGACCAACAGATAGAACTCTTGATGGATATAAAAGAGCTGATGCAGTAGCTTTAAAATTAGAAAGAGATAAAGACTTTGTTGTTGATGAAAAAAACAGAACTATCTCTTTAACGGAAGAGGGAAATGAAAACGCTGAAAAGCTTTTTGGAGTTGATAATCTTTATAGCATGGATAATGCTGTTCTAGCACACCACCTTGACCAAGCCTTAAAGGCGAGATATCTTTTTGAGATTGATGTTGATTATGTGGTGAAAGATGGTGAGATAGTTATCGTTGATGAATTTACTGGTCGTTTGAGTGAAGGAAGACGTTTTAGCGAAGGTTTACATCAAGCACTAGAAGCAAAAGAGGGAGTTTCGATAAAAGAGGAGTCTCAAACTCTAGCAGACATCACTTTCCAAAACTATTTTAGACTTTATAAAAAACTCTCAGGTATGACAGGAACTGCTCAAACAGAAGCAACAGAATTTGCTCAAATCTACAGTCTTGATGTTGTTTCAATCCCTACAAATTTACCTATGATTAGAAAAGACCTCAATGACTTAATCTATAAAACAGAAAAAGAGAAGTTTGAAGCAGTTATCAAAGATATAGAAGCTTGTCACAAAAAAGGGCAACCAGTCTTAGTAGGAACGGCTTCTATCGAAAAGAGTGAGTTCCTTCACAAACTTTTAAAACAAGCTAAAATCCCTCATACAGTTTTAAATGCAAAAAACCATGAAAAAGAGGCTCAAATCGTTCTTGAAGCAGGTGCTAAGGGTGCTGTAACTATCGCAACAAATATGGCTGGACGTGGGGTTGATATCAAGATTACTGATGAGATAAGAGAACTTGGCGGGCTTTATATCATAGGTACTGAACGCCATGAATCAAGACGTATAGATAACCAGTTAAGAGGTCGTTCAGGACGTCAAGGAGACCCTGGAAAAAGTAGATTTTATCTCTCTTTAGAGGACAATCTTCTTCGCATCTTCGGAAGCGATAAAATCCGTTCAATCATGGATAGATTAGGTATCGAAGAGGGTGAACATATAGAGTCAAAGATGGTAACTCGTGCTGTTGAAAATGCTCAGAAAAAAGTTGAACAAATGCACTTTGAATCAAGAAAACACCTCTTAGAGTACGATGATGTTGCCAATGAGCAAAGAAAAACTATCTATAACTTTAGAAATAATCTTTTAGATGAAAACTATGACATTGATACAAAAGTAAATGAGATAAGAGAAGATTATATCGATGATTTACTTTTTAGAGCTGAGATTTATGAAGGAAGTGTGAAAGAGGAGTTTGATTTAGAGAGACTTATCGCTATGTTAGCGAGTGAGGTTCAAGAAAAAATCTCAAAAGATGAGCTTTTAACTTTTGATTACGAAGGGCTTAAAGGTTATCTTCTCGAAAAACTTACGAAGAGTTTTGAAGCAAAGATGAGTGTTGTTGATGAAAAACAAAAAAGAGAGATTGAAAGAATTTTATATCTTCAAGTTTTAGATAAAGCTTGGAGAGACCATCTATATCAAATGGATATTTTAAAAACAGGTATCGGACTTCGTGGATACAATCAAAAAGACCCACTTACTGAATATAAAAAAGAGAGTTACAACCTCTTTATGGAACTTGTAAATCAGATTAAATTTGAGTGCATAAAAACTTTGCATCTTATCCAATTAAGAAGTGAAAAAGAGGAAGAAGAGAGACGCGCTATGGAAGCAATGCTCTCAAAGATGCAAGCAGATGCTGAAGCTGGTATGAGAATGGAACATAATTCTGTTTTAAATGAACAAGATGCAATGATTGAGAAGAAAGTTCCTAGAAATGGACCATGCCCTTGTGGAAGTGGAAAAAAATACAAACAATGTTGTGGTAAAAGTGGACCTAAAAAAGGTTTATTAGCTGAATAAAGAGATATCTTGAATAAGATCAGTTCCTATCTTGTAAAAAAATATTTGAGATTTGATAAGTCTCAACCTTTTATCACTGTAAGTGCTATTTTGGCTTTTGTTGGCGTTGCTATAGGAGTTATGGTACTCCTTATAGCAATGGCGATTATGAATGGTTTTGATAAAGAGTTTGAAAGAAAACTCTTTACGATGAATTATCCTTTGACTTTGCACCCTAACTCTTTTGAACCTATTACACAAGAGGATATCCAAACTTTAGAGCAAAAATTTCCCTCTTTAAAATTTAGTCCATATCTCTCCTCTCAAGTGATTTTAAAAAGAGGAGATAAGCTAGAGGGTGGACTTATCTTTGGCGTTGATTTTGAAAAAGAAAAAGAGATTAATTCTGTTCTAAAAGAAGCTTTAAAAGATATCAAAATCGAAAAATATGATATTATCGTAGGCAATGAGATACGCAAATCTTATTATCTCTCAAACGAAGATAAGCTGACCCTTATCTTCACTCAAAGTGACCCTGGTGGTTTTTCTTTAATCCCAAAAATGAAACGATTTACCTATAAAACTTATTTTGAGTCTGGTTTAATCGCTTATGATAAGGTTTACATGTACACTTCATTTGAGAGTTTATCAAAAGTTTTAAACTATCCAGAAGGTGTATTTGACGGGGTTCATATATATAGTGAAAATGCTTTTGATGATATTCAAAAGCTTAAGAATGAACTACCATCTCACATTTCTGTTGTTGGCTGGTGGCAGATGAATGGAAACTTTTTTGCTGCTTTAGCACTTGAAAAAAGAGCTTTGTTTATCGTTTTAATGCTTATTATCTTGATAGCTTCGCTAAACATCATCAGTTCGCTTTTGATGACAGTGATGAACAGACGCCATGAGATAGCACTTTTACTCTCTCTTGGAGTCTATAAAGAAGAGATAAAAAAAGCATTTTTCTATCTAGGAAGTATCATAGGAGGAGGAGGTATCCTTCTTGGTGTGATGCTTGGCTTTTTAGGAATTTATCTTTTAGGTTCATTTAACATCATAGATTTGCCTGCTGATGTTTACGGCTCTTCAAAACTACCACTTGAATTATCGATATTTGATTTTGTTTTGATTGTTTTTGGAGCTGCCATCATCGTTGCTCTGTCTTCTTTTTACCCAGCTTATAAAGCTACACAAATAGATGTTTTAGAAACATTGCGAAACGAATAAACCTACAAAAAATCTATACAAATAAATCATTTTTTTCTATAAAATTTCATATAAAGGAGTTTGTGTGAAAGTAGTTCTTAGTATAGCAGGTAGCGATAGTAGTGGTGGTGCAGGGATTCAAGCTGATTTAAAAACATTTGAATATTTTGGCGTTTTTGGTTGTAGCGTTTTGACTGTCTTAACCGCTCAAAATACGCAAGGTGTAAGTGATATTGCAGAACTTAGCCCAAGTTTTGTTCAAAAGCAATTAGAAGCTGTTTCCCAAGACTTTGAACTTGCTGCTGTTAAGATAGGAATGCTTTTCTCTAATGATATCATCAACATTGTAAAAGAGTTCATTAAACCTTTAAATATACCTATTGTTTTTGATCCCGTTTTTATATCAAAAGCTGGTTCACCCCTTCTTAGTCCTGATGCTATCGCTAATCTTAGAACCTTAATGCCTTATGTAACCCTTACAACTCCAAATCTTTATGAAGCGCAAAATCTTTTTGGAAAAAACTATACACAAAAAGAGATACAAAGCTATGGTTCTAAAGTTTTAGTAAAAAACAATATTATAGAAGATAAATCCGTTGATATCTTATATGTAAATGGAAAAGAAAAAAGGTTTTATTCAGACTTTATACCATCAAATAATACACATGGAACTGGATGTAGTTTTTCTAGTGCCATTGCTGCAAATCTTGCCCTTGGTCAAGAGCTTACAAAAGCCATAGAAGTCTCTAAATCTTTTATAAGTGATGCTATCTTAAATGCTCCTAATCTAGGACATGGTAAAGGTCCAATCTTGCATAATCTAAGGTTAAAAAATGGTTAATTTAGAAGGACTTTATCTTATCACAGATGAGATACTTACACCAAAGCAGACTCTATTTTCTCAAGTAGAAAAAGCTCTCAAAGCGGGAGTAAGAATCATTCAATTAAGAGATAAGACAAGCTCAGATGAAGAACTTGAAGAAGTAGCTGATTTTCTTCAAACACTTTGTGTCCGATATGATGCTCTTTTTGTGATGAACGATAGAGTAGAGTTAGCTATAAACAATAGATTAGAAGCTTTACATGTAGGAGA
Organism: Sulfurospirillum sp. UBA12182; assembly: GCA_002742765.1. Taxonomy (GTDB): domain Bacteria; phylum Campylobacterota; class Campylobacteria; order Campylobacterales; family Sulfurospirillaceae; genus UBA6810. The sequence continues at coordinate 32,090 of DLUF01000102.1, forward strand.
AAGTGATTATGCAAGACTTCCTTATATTAGAGAAAATTTTCATGGTATTTTAGGTGTTTCCTGCTATGGAGATTTGACAAAAGCAAAAGAATTAGAGACTTTAGGAGTAGATTATGTTGCTTTTGGCTCTTTTTATCCCTCAAAAACAAAGCCAAATTCTAAGGTAGTTGATAAAAATATTCTACTTGAAGCGAAACAAACTTTAAAAATCCCAATCTGTGCCATAGGGGGAATAGTTTTGGAAAATTTAGAAGATTTATTGTTTTACAAACCTGATATGATTGCTGTAATTAACGATATTTGGATAGATAAAAATATAGAAGAAAAGATAAAAAACTATAATCAAATTATTTATCAAAAGGAGAGTGTGTGAAAGATATCAAGATAGCTTTAGAATGGTTTCTAAATCCTGACCATCTACCATTTATAGTCGGAATCCAAAGTGGTATCTACTTACAAAATGGTTTTGATGTAAAACTTATTGTACCTCATGAGCATTATGATGGATTTGATGCCTTAGAAAAAGGTTTAATCGATTTACATGTAAATGAACCAATCCATCTTTTTGAGCATTATAAAGAGGGAATTAAATCTCTTGGCTGCTACTTTGAAACGAGAGGTGGAATTATGATAAAAAAAAGTAGTGTTGAAAAGTTATATTCCAATGAAAAAATCACTATAACTACACCAGCTGCAAACAATGTTACAAACAAAATAGGATTTGAAATTCTAAAACGATATGCTCAAAAAGAAGGATTTAGGCTTGATGAGGAAAATGTAGAGTTTATACAAACAGATTTCTATCATCTAAAAAATTTAAAAAGTGGAAAGTTTGATGCTGCATGGCTTTGTTTTTACAATTTTGAAGGAATTGAAGCAAAAGAAGAAAATTTTGATAATCTCTTTATTGATCAATTCGTAAGTCCATATCCACATTTTAGTGCATTAGAAATTATCACAAATGAAAAAATTCTAAATGAAAAAAAAGAAAACATAGAAGAGTTTTTAACAATTACAAAAAGTATTATATCTGATTTACCTAAAGATATAGAAAGAGCTAAAGAGTGTTATTATGGCTATTCTAAAGAAGTTAAGACAGATTTGATGGATAAAATAATAGAAGATACAATTATGAGATTTTATTTTGATTTTTCTGCTAATGCTCAAAAATGGAAAGAGTTGTATAAACTGCTTGAAGACTTTGGCTTTGTAAAATTAACAGCTGAAAAATACGATAAAATTTGGAATTAAAAGGAGTAAAAGATGTTAAAAGAGTTACTTTATACAGGTATCGGAGCAGTGAGTGTTCTTAAAGAAAAAGTTACCGAAGAGGTAAAAAAACTAGAAGAAAAAGGAAAAATCAACACTCAAGATGTTAAGAGTTTCTTAGATTCAATCGAAGAAAAAGGAAGAGTTGAAGATGAGAAGATAAAACAAAAAATCAAAGAGAGCCTAAAAGAGATTATAGATGAGTTAGGGCTTGCGACAAAAGAAGATATCGAAGCATTGAGAAAGGATATTTCATCAAAAAGCTAAGATTTTTTTCCCTCAAAAGGGTTTACGCTGTTTTTCTTTTTTTATTGAGTATATATCTTGTTATAAAGAAAAAAGAGAGCTTTTTGGGTTTAAAACCTTTAAATCCTAAAAAACTCCACGATACTATCGTTTATCTAGGGGCAAGTTTTATCAAGCTTGCCCAAGTCTTAGCTACTAGGGCTGATTTTTTTTCCAAAGAGTATATAGAGGAGTTAAAAAATCTTCATGATAAATTACCCATGATGAATGATGAGGATTTTTTATATGTATATCACAAAGCCTTTGATGAAATGACTTTTGATAGTTTTGAAAAAAAGCCCATTGGTTCAGCTTCCATAGGTCAAGTTCATATAGCTTACAAAGATGGCAATAAATTAGCAGTAAAGCTAAGAAGAAGAGGGATAAAAGACCAAGTTGAAGCTGATATACTTATCATCACTTTTTTCAATAAAATCTTTCAACCCTTTTTCTCTTTTTATACAAAAAATTCGATCGATTCAGTTATCAGTGAGTTTTCAAAGATGATTATAGAAGAGGTTTCTTTAACACAAGAGTTGCAAAATCTCAAAAAATTCTCATCTATTTATGCAGATAAAGGTATAAAATTCCCTCAGATATATGAGAAATTGTGTAGTGATGATGCTTTAGTTATGAGCTTTGAAGAGGGGTTTCGCTTTGATGATAAAGTAAATATCTTGGCTCATAAGATTGACTTTCATAAAGTAATCAAAAATTTAGTAGATTTTTATACGACACAGATGCTTATAAACGGCTTTTTTCATGCCGACCCACACCCTGGTAATATCCTTATTACAAAAGAGAGTGAGATAGTGATGTTGGATTTTGGGATGGTAAAAACAGTTCCAAATGACATAAGAATAGCTATAATAGAACTTTTAAAAGCTGCCAATGAAAAAAATTATGAACTTTACATAAGTGCTAGTAAACGTTTAGGAACTATCGCTTATGAAGCTCCTACTGGTGAGTTGGCAAGTTTTACCGAAAAGATGTTTGAGATTTTTTCAAATGACAATCTCTCTAGTGAGTCTATGCAAAAACTAGCTTTTGAAGTTTTAGAAACAACGAGGGATTTTCCTTTTAAACTTCCTAGTGATGCCATCTATATCTTACGAGTTAGTGCGATTATAGAAGGACTTGGAACAACATATATAGAAAATTTCAATGGCGTAAAAGATATCCTACCGATTTTAAATCAAAATTTACCAAAGGCATTAGGAACTGGTGAGAGTATCATTGAAACTATAATTGATGAGATAAAAGATATCCCTTTTATCATCAAAGACATAAAAACAGTTGTAAAAAAAGCAAGTCAAGGAGAGTTAAATGTTGAACTCTCAAAAATGCAATTAGAATGGATAGCAAAAGTTTTAAAAGAGCATTTACGTTCATATATGTTTTCTTTTGCATTACTAATCGCTAGTTTTTATCTTTTACTTTATGATGCACAGTTGAAAGAAGTTTCCTTAGTACTTTTTATTTTTGGTTTATTTCGATTGATATACAAATAAAGGCAAAAAATGGAAGATTTATCGAGTATGAGAAAAGAGTATACACAGTTTTCTTTAAATCTTGAAGACCTAAATCAAGACCCAATTGTACAGTTTGATAACTGGTTTAGTGCTGCAAAAGAAGCAAAATTGATAGAGCCAAATGCTTTTACTTTGAGTACAGTAGGGCTTGATTTGAAGCCAACAAGCAGAACAGTTTTACTCAAAATGTACTCCAAAGAAGGTTTTGTCTTTTTTTCAAACTATACAAGTGTTAAAGCTAAACAGATAGAAGAAAACCCAAATGTTGCAGCTCATTTTGCTTGGCTTGGACTAGAGAGACAAGTACGGATAGAAGGAAGCATTGAAAAAATTTCAACTGCGCAATCTCTCAAATACTTCTTATCACGTCCTAAAGAGTCTCAGATAGGAGCTTGGGTTTCAAATCAGAGTCAAGTTGTGGATTCTAAAAGTGTTTTAAAAGCAAAGTTTGAAAATTTGAAAGAAAAATTTTTGAACAAACAAGTTCCCCTTCCAGATTTTTGGGGTGGATATATCATAAAGCCAGAAAAAATCGAGTTTTGGCAAGGTGGAAAGAATAGACTTCACGATAGATTTTTGTATACCAAAGTAGAATCTTCATGGAAGATAGAGCGTCTTTGCCCATAAAAAAGGAGAT
>DLUF01000038.1 GCA_002742765.1 Sulfurospirillum sp. UBA12182
AGTTTCAAAACTTATAGTTTCGCAAAAGAGTTAAAACAGACTTACGAACTCGTCTCTCCACCTTTATATCATAACTTTTTAGTCAACATAAATCTAAAAAAACGAGGTCTTTGCTGGCATTTTGCTTTTGATTTACTCCACTTTGTAAAAACTCAAAATTATAAAAGTTTTGACTATTATATCGTTGGGGCAAATATAGATGATTACTGGCAAGAACACAATGCCCTCCTTATCACATGTCAAGGATGTGAAGCCCACAAAGGTGTTATAATTGATCTTTGGAGAAACTCAGGTGAGCCTTTTTTCGTTGGATTTAAAGAAGATAGCGTTTACTCTTGGAGTGTTAGAGGAGGAAAAAGATGAGTGAAGAGAAATTTATCTCAGATACGCAAACTGTTTTAAAATTTATTCAAACTTATTGTGATTGCAAACATGCCCAAAAGAAGACAAAAGAGTCATTACAAATAGCCTATAAAAACAAAAATCTTTTACATGTAAACTTTGAATTATGTTCTACATGTAAAGAGACTTTTCTTTACTCAGTAGCTAGACTACAAGAGTGCCCGCATGAAGAAAAACCCAGATGTAGAAACTGTCCAAACCCATGCTATGAGAGAAGTCGTTGGAAAGAGTTAGCCAAAATCATGCGTTTTAGTGGTATAAAATTAGGACTTATAAAACTCAAAAAAGTCTTCTCTTTTGATTAAATCTCCTTTGCTCCTTTTATCGCATCGAGTCCGTATTTTTGTCTGATTTTGTATAAAGAATCTTGAAGTAAGTTCTGTTTTTTATCCTCTTCAAAATCAAGCAAAGAGACACTTTTTTTGTTATGTTCTATAAAGTTATTGACACTCATATATAAAAAAGTTATCGCCAAATTTGGATGAGTGTCACTTTTTTTATAAAGTCTAAGCATAATCTCTTTGAGCATCTTTTCATGAAAAAGCCTATACTCAGTATGTCTAGCCTCCTCTTTTAGCCCATATGTATAGCGAATTTTTAAGTAAAAAGAGGCAGGATGTAATCCTAGTTTTTTTACCATAAAGGTAAGATGCCTTGCAAAAATCAACACTCTTCTTTGTATCTCTTCTCTGTTTTGTTCTGGTTCAAAAGTTCTAGAAATACCGATAGATTTTCTTTTTGATTCTGGGTTCACTTTTTGTCTATCTTGACCTTGAATCGCTAGATAAAGCTCTGTCGCATGGTTCCCCCATCTTTGAAAAAGATGTTTTGCCCCTAAAGCTTCACCTAAAGTTCTAATCCCATACGAAAGAAGTTTTTTCTCAAAGCTTTTGCCAAGCCCTGGAAAATCCTTAATAGGCTTGTTGCGTACAAAATCTATAACTTCCTCTTGCCTTACATAACGGATACCATTTGGTTTTGCATCATTTGTAGCTAGTTTAGCTATCCTCTTCGTATGGGCTATGCCTATAGAAAGAGGTAAAGAGAGTTTATCTTCGATGATTTCTTTTACATGTAAAGCAAATTTTTGCGGATTTTTTGCCTCTTGTAATCCACTTATATCGCAGTAAAACTCGTCGATACTCGCTTGTTCTACCACAGGTATCAACTCTTGCAAAAGTAGATGAAGCTTGACTGAAAGCTTATGGTAGTAAAGATGATCAGGTGGGATGATAGTAAGATTTGGACAAAGTTTTAAAGCCTCATTGATACTCATGGCAGTCTTCACACCCTTTGCCCTTGCTTCATAACTTGAAGTAACAACTATACCCCTATATGCATTTTGATTGACAAAAGAGTTAGAACTGTGATAAACAGGTCTTACAAAAGCTCCTTGATTTTCTTGAAAAACTTTGAGATTTTGTGCTTTTTTAGCAAAGAGTTTAGAAGTTCTATCTCCTCCTCCAACAGCGATAGGAATACCTCGTAAAGCTTTGTTTCTCACTCTCTCAGCAGAACAATAATAACAATCTAAATCTATATGAAAAATCATACAGGTATTAAAGCATATTTTTTACATGTAAAGAAAAAATATTTCAATTTGCAATAACTAATACCACTAAAAAACAATCTTTGTTTTTGCTTTTTTGATAAATTTGATGTTGTTTAGCATTTTTACAGCACTTAGTGTTAAAACTGTACCGATAATCACTGAGAGAGTTATCTTCTCTTCTAAAAACACATAGCTAAAAAGTATCGCAAAGAAAGGCACTAAAAAGATAAAAGAGCTCACCTCATTTGCTCCTAGTTTTTCAATCCCTACAAAATAAATACTCGTAGCAAAAGTCGTTGAGATAACTGCCATTGAGAGGATATTTATCCAAAAAATAGAGTCAAATTTTGTATAATTAATCGCACTCACATCCATAAAAAAGAGTAGCACTAAAATCGTAGTGATAATGTACATGTAAAAGGTAAACACAAGTGGAGAAGTGTTCGTACTTTTTGAACTCACTATCGTTAAAATCGCCCATAAAAGCGAAGCGCTTAAAAAATAAAGATTATCGACACTTAAAATCTCTTCAGGCTTAAAAGTCCAAACATCAAGCATCGTCATCACCCCAATCGCTCCGATACAAAGAGCGAAGATATCTTTTTTTGTTGTTTTTTTACCAAAGAAAAATGCCATAATGATAAAGGTGTTTATAGGGATGAGTGAGGTTACCAAACTCCCTCCTAAACTTGCTGTTCCGAACTTTGTTCCTAAAAAAAAGCATTTCATATAAGCTATCATGACCACCGAAGCTAGAGTGACTAAAACAAGGCTTCTTTTTGAGATATAAAAATATTTTTTTGTTATCAAAAGAACAGGAGCTAAAGAGAGAAGAGTAAAAAGATTTCTAAAAAATATAAGTTCATACTCATTTATGTAGTTTGACAGTACTTTTGCATTTACCCATGAACCACCCCAGCCAGCCATCGCTAAAAACAGAAGAAAATAAAATAAATTTTTGTTAGTTGTTTGCATAAATAGACTCTTTTTTTTCTCGAAGTTTACAGCAAAAATCTTTACATGTATAGAATAAAATTGCTTTTGTTTAAAAGTTCTCCTGGCGCATAGCCATAAATCTTTTTAAAGTTTCTTGCAAAGTGCGATTGGTCAGAAAAACCTGCGTCAAGTGCTGCAACACTGAGGCTTTTACCTTGTAAAATCTCATTTTTTGCCAGATTGACCCTCTGCGTTAAGATATAATGATGTGGCGTCATACCTAGATGGTTTTTAAAAACTCTTAGATAATGAAACTTACTCAAATCAAAATTTTGTGCCAAATCATCTAACATGATATTCTCTTGTAAATTATCATTGATAAAATCCATGGATTCTTGGATGATTTTTGTATCGTGAGCTAGGATATCTAACTTTTTTGAACAAGTTGCATAATTGATAATCAGATATGAAAAAGCTTCTATCAGCTTTGTTTCGATACTTATAGCTTCTTCTTTTGAAAATACACTATAAAAAAAACTATACAAGAGCGAATAAAGTTTTATATCTTCGATAATATGCTTTTGAAAAA
>DLUF01000054.1 GCA_002742765.1 Sulfurospirillum sp. UBA12182
CATGATGCCTATAAAAGCCAAAGTTGCATCCCAAACGATACCAGTAACCACTAACACATCAGCAAAACTAACAACACCAACGAGCAAAGCTAAGATAGCTCCTAAAACAGCAGTTGTTCCTATCTGCAAACCTCTTGGCTGCCAAATCACAAAAAGAAGTGTTAGTAAAAAAAGTGAGATTGAAAGTATCATGAGAGCACCGCAGTAATCTTAGGTAAAAGTTTTGTTTGTATCTGTTCATAAGTCTCATAAAAAGCCTCTATATCCTCGCCATCAGGGTCTTCAAAGCTTACATGTAAAGTTTTTATAGCTTTTGGGAACATAGGACAAGTCTCTTTTGCATGATCGCATACAGTAACAACCAAATCATAATCTACATATAAAACTTCTTCCAGCGTTTTAGAGTGATACTCTTCATGCCAGATTCCCTTTTCTTGCAACACTTTTTTTGCATTTTCATTTACTACTCCACTAGCCCTCACTCCAGCACTATAGGCTTGAACACCTTTACATGTAGCGTTTATCAAAGCTTCGGCGATGATGGAGCGACAAGAATTGCCAGTGCATAAAACCAATACATTTTTACTCATTGACACAATCCTTTTTTAAATTGGGCAAATCTATATCTAATGTTGAAATTTCATATAAAACTTGTAATCTAAATGTATCTATGGGACTTCTTATACTATAATACGCCCATTTTCCACGCCTCTCAACCCGCAAAAACCCTGCTTCTTTGAGGATTTTAAGGTGTCTTGAAACACGTGATTGAATCATCTCAAAGGATTTTTCTATCTCACACACACAAACTTCATCATTTTTGTAGATAAAATAGAGTAACTTAACCCTTGTTTCATCATTTAATGCACCTATCGTTTTGAGAAAAATATCCATCTAAGCTCCTTTTTTTGGTAATTGTATCAAAATAAAATTAATATATCAAGATATCTTTATATATTAATTTGGTACGCTCTTTGCTTTTAATTTTACAAATCTTATAGGAGTTTTTTTATGCAAGTTTCATTTTCTCATGAAATGCTAGCTATTAGCATACAAGAAGATACAAAAACATACTATTACCTTCAAAATATAATCGAGAAAAATTTTTCAAAAAGAATTGGCAGAAAAGACAAAATGATAGTTTTTAAACAAGAAAATGAAAATGTTCAAAGAAGGTATTTTTTGAAACTTTTAGCGAAAATCTATGCAAAGAAAAACCCTAGAAAATACAAAAAAATCGCTGCTCAAATCATCGAATCTGTTGATAAATCTATCAAGATATCTTTATTGAAGTCAAACCAAATACAGCAACAACTAAATGTAGCTGTAAAGATAGAAGACAACTATGCCATCATACTTGATTTAGGCTCTCACAACTCTATCTTAGTAGCTTATCTAAGAAACTATTTTAAAGACCATTTAGTCAAATATAGATTGAAAAACTATACTGTTACTATCTATCCAAACTCAGAAAAAACCGTAAATTTGTTAGAACATATGTTAGAACAAAAAGAACTGATAGGCTGTTTTGTAACTTTTAGCTATAACGAAGAAGAATTTGCTCAATACAAAAAGACATTAACAAGAAAAATTAGTAGAAAACAGAAGTTTAATGCGCTTTATAGCTTACTTGAAGAGTATTATGAAGTTTTAGAGTGTAAAGCAGAAGATACTTTTGAAACTATCAGAAAACAGTATCTTAAACTTGTAAAACAGTACCATCCAGATACGATAGCACATACTAACAAACAACTTGTAGACCAATATAGTAACAAATTTCAGATTATCCAACACGCTTATGAGATGATAAAAATCCATTTTGACCATGAAAAAAGTGCTTAGGATTTTAAAGCATACAGTTTTTTTCTCTCACTTGAGCCTGCGATATTGAACTGTTTACGATACTTAGTTATCGTTCTTCTAACCATTTTGATCCCAAATTTACCCTCTATGGCTTCAAGAAGTTTTATATCACTTAGTGGCTTTTTTTGGTCTTCATGTTTTACTAACTCACACATATACTCTTTTATCGCGCTATTTGAGATATCTTCATCTAAAGCTGTTGCAAAAAACTGTTTCAAAGGTATAATTCCACGCGAACAAGAGAGATATTTTCCAGCGATTGCACGAGAAATCGTTGAGGGGTTTCGTCCTAAATCTTCAGCCAAATCCTTAAGCTTCATGGGCTTTATAGCTTTTCCAAAAAAGAAATCATACTGATACTCAACTATCATCAGTCCGATTTTATATAATGTCGCTTTTCTCATCTCCAAAGCATCTACCAAATCTTTTGCCTCTTTGATTTTTATACTCACAAAGTCTTGTTTTTCATCTAACCCTTCTGTATCTATGATGACCTCAGGATAATATGCATCATTTAAAGCAACTTCGATAGCTCCTTTAGAATCATAAACAAAAATATCTGGTATCACTTGTGTCTCTTCTTCAAGGTACTCGATAGCTGGAGGATTTTTGAACTTTTTGATGATTTTTAGGGCATCTTGAAAAAGAGGTTTTTTACTATAATTTTCAATATTTTCAAAATCATTGATAATTGTCACTAAAAAGCTATAAAGTTTCTCTTCTACACTCTCTATCTCATCTAATTGAAACAAAAATGCTTCTTTAAGATGAATTGCCCCTACACCCACAGGTTCAAGATAAGCAAAACGTTTTCTAATCTTATGCAACTCTTCCAGTCCGATTCCAAATTTTTTACAAATCTCTTTTGAGTTATTTTCTTCAAAATACCCTTCATGATTGATGGATTCTATGATTTCATAAGCGATATCTTGAGATTTTTTTGTTGGGAATAAAGGAGGATTTATCTGTTCATATAAAACTTGAAAGAGTGATTTTTTATCAACAGTCAGTAGCTCTAGAGTACTTGAAACCGAGTTTTTACTAATCTCATTGAAAAAACTACTTTTAGCAAATCTTTTATCAACTTTTTCATTTCCAGGCTTAACTTGAATAAATGGATTAGCTTGAACAAATGGCTCTAAGACTTCAGGGAGAGAGTCTAAATCTGATTGCAAGATTGGCAACCAGCTTCTTAGTGTAGAAGAGAGCTTTTGTTTTTGGTTTTGAGATACTCTTAACTTCATGCTTATAGTTTAAAATCCTCTCCAAGATAATGAGTTCTCACTAATTTGTTTGTTGCAACTTCTTCACTTAATCCACTTGCTAAAAGTGCTCCATCTTTTATAACATATGCTCTATCACAGATATCTAAAGTCTCTCTTACGTTGTGATCTGTGATTAAGACTCCGATATTAAGTTCAACCAAATCTCTAACAATTCCTTGTATATCAGCAACAGCGATAGGATCAACCCCAGCAAAAGGCTCATCAAGCAACAAAAATTTTGGCTGAATCACCAAAGAACGAGCTATCTCACATCTTCTTCTCTCACCACCACTTAAACTAAGCCCTTTTCTATGTCTTATTGATTCGATATTTAACAAATCCAAAAGTTCTTCTACCCTCTTTTCTTGTTCATCTAAAGACTCATAAACAATCTGTGCAGCTAACATCAGATTTTCCTCAACACTTAAATCTTTAAATACACTAGACTCTTGAGGTAGGTATCCTATACCCATTTTTGAACGCTTATGCAAAGGCATTGTTGTTATATCTTTGTTATCCAGATATATCTTTCCTTTGGTAGGAGGTATAAGTCCACAAATCATATAAAATGTAGTTGTTTTACCTGCTCCATTTGGTCCAAGTAAACCCACTATCTCACCACTTTTAACTTCTAAAGATATCTCTTGGATGATTTTTGTTTTTTTGATAGCTTTTTCTAATTTATCTACTTTGAGTGTATGCATCAACATTTACCTTATATATTCTTTTCTTTTCTTTTGTTTCAATGACTACTTTAACATAATCAAATCCCATATTCTTAAGCATTGTTTCAAACTCCTCATCTGCCCACTCTATAAAATAATATCTATCTTTTTCCCCTAAAGTCTCCAATAATCCACTTTGTAAAAAACCATTTATCCCTTTTTGATAAATATCATAATGTCTTATCTTGTCTTCATATTCATTCATAATCGAAAAAGTAGGAGATGAAACTTTTGAAACATCCAAATGAAGATATCTTGCAAAGGCTTTAACCAATGTTGTTTTACCAGCTGCCAAGTCACCTTCTAAAAGTACGATACCCTCCGTTTTTAAAATCTCTAATAAAAATTTACAGATATCTTCTAGCTCATTCAAACCTGCTTCAAAAATCTTCTCTTTCACCTCTAAATTTCCTTTTGTCTCAAGCTTTTTTTAAAACTTTTATAAAGTATTTGGAACTCAGTTTATAAAGGCATCTGTCCAGATATTTATCTGTTCGATGAAGAAAACCGGATCATTGTGATGGAAGACTTGATGGATTTAAGTCTTTTACGCTTTGATCTGTGCCGAATGATTAAACATACTCATTTTGCCAAAAAGATCGGCCAGTTTTTTGCCCACAATCTCTTTTACTCTTCCAACCT
>DLUF01000106.1 GCA_002742765.1 Sulfurospirillum sp. UBA12182
TCACATCAAGTCTATGGTGAAGTATGTGAAGATGGCAGTAGTCTTTTGGCAAAGGATAAGATAGAACCTAACGTTGTATATGAGTTAGTTTTACCCCAAAATAATTTAGTTGATACTGAAAATGATATAGGAAAAGTTTATAAAGATTTCGATGGTTGGAAACTTGTTTTTAAAGTTTTACAAACAAGTAGTGGTAAGGTTTTTGAAGCAATTCACAGTGGTAATACAAACGCCATCCTAACACCTTGTGTATTACCTGCGTTTACTTTTTTACGTAAAAAGATATAAATTAAATTCGTCTCATTAGGGATTTTTTTAGTGAGACGAATTTAATTTGCAATGCAGGTTAAATCAAAAAAGCCTTCTTTAGTGGCTTAAAATTCATTTTAAAGGGTAAGTGATGAAATTTGTATCTATACTTATGGGAAGTAAGAGTGATTATGAGGTGATGAGTGAAGCTGCTAAAATTTTAGAAAAATTTAGTGTTGCTTATGAATTAGTAGTCTCTTCTGCTCATAGAAGTCCTGAGAGAACACATGAGTATGTTAAAAGTGCAGAAGAAAAAGGTGCTAAGGTATTTATCGCAGCAGCTGGAATGGCAGCGCATTTAGCTGGGGTAGTGGCTTCTTTAACAACAAAACCTGTTATCGGTGTACCTATGAAAGGTGGAGCGATGGATGGTATGGATGCAATGCTTTCTACTGTACAAATGCCAGCTGGTATGCCTGTTGCGACAGTTGCGATTGGCAAAGCAGGAGCAATCAACAGTGCATATCTTGCTATGCAGATTTTGGCGATAGAAGATGAAGAACTAAGAGTAAAACTTTTAGAAGATAGAATTTTAAAGGCTAAAAAAGTAGAATCTGATTCATTAGAGGTTGAAAAAAGAATATAAGACAAGAAAGGCTCATCGATGCAAACATGGTTAGAGATAGAAGAGTTTAGTAAACTTGTTCATTTAGATGTATCAACTATTGAAGATATGATTGATAGAGGAAAACTTAGTGTGAAAGAAGAAGATGGAAAAAGATACATAGAAGCTCTTAAGGGGACAAATGAGCTAATCCCTGTCTCAAAAATCTCTACACCTACTTTTGATGCAGAAGTCGTGAGCTTGCCTGGTGCTGATTTTGTTGAAAAAACCATCAGCACCATTTTAGGGCTTCATGAAAAAGTCATGGATGCCAAAGACGAAACTCTTGATGCGCTAAAGAGTGAAAATAGATTTTTAAAAGAGGCTCTTTTCTCGATGCAAGAGCTTTATGATGAGGATAGAAAAACAGTTGAAACTTTGACCAAACAACTTCAAATGACTCAAGAAGAGCTAGAGTTTACGAAGAGAAAATATAAACTAATGTGGAATAAAGCTGTAGAAAATTACAAAAAAGAGGAAAATTAATTGTTAACTTTTAGTCAAATGCTTTTAAAATTACAAACTTTTTGGCAAGATGAAGGGTGTACTATCGTGCAACCTTATGATATGCCAGCAGGTGCGGGAACGTTTCATAATGCCACTTTTTTACGATCTTTAGGTTCAAAACCATGGGCTACGGCATACGTAGCACCAAGTAGAAGACCAACAGACGGAAGATATGGAGAAAATCCAAACAGATTAGGGGCATATTATCAGTTTCAAGTTCTTATAAAGCCAAGCCCTGATAATATCCAAGAGCTTTATCTTAAAAGTTTGGAAGCTTTAGGTTTGGATCTAAAAAAACATGATATTAGATTTGTAGAAGATAACTGGGAATCTCCAACGCTTGGAGCTTGGGGGCTTGGTTGGGAAGTTTGGTTAGATGGTATGGAAGTAACTCAATTTACCTATTTTCAACAAGTAGGAGGAATTCCTTGTGAGCCAGTTTCTGTTGAGATTACCTATGGAGTTGAGAGACTTGCTATGTATCTACAAGAAAAAGATTCTGTTTTTGATTTGATATGGAATGAAAACAGCCATGGTATAACAACTTATGGTGATGTTCATAAACAAAGTGAATATGAGTTTAGTAAGTATAATTTTGAAGTTGCTGATGTAAAAATGCTTTTTGAACAGTTTGAAAATGCAAGGGAAGAGTGTAAAAACTCTTTGGAAGCAAATCTACCTTTACCTGCATATGATTATTGCCTTTTAGCATCTCATACATTTAATGTACTTGATGCAAGAAAAGCTATCTCTGTTACACAAAGACAAAATTATATTTTAAAAATCAGAGAACTTGCAAAAGGGTGTGCTGTAAAATACGCTGAAATCGAAAAAGAGCGTCACCCAGAATATTACATGTAAGAAAAACGGATGCAAGTAAAAGAGATATACGAGTTTTTAGACGATTTAAGCCCCTTTGAACTTCAAGAAAGCTGGGACAATAGTGGACTTTTAGTTGGCGCTATGGAAGATGAAGTTCAAAGGATTTATCTTAGCTTAGATGTTGATAGTGTTTTGATTGATGAAGTGAAGTCAAATTCTTTGTTAATTGTCCATCATCCACTTATCTTTAAAGGTTTAAAAAATCTTAATTCAACTCGATACCCTTCTAATATCATCAAAAAAATGATAAAAAAAGATATCTCTTTGATTGCTATGCATACTAATTTTGATAAAACACACCTTAACAGATATGTTGCTACAGAGGTTTTAGGCTATCAAAATGTAGTATGTGAGGAGTTTTTTTGCTATTTTGATGTTCAAGATACTTTTGATGCTCTATCTTTACATGTAAAAGAAAAAATGGGTCTTGAGACTATCAGAAGAGTTTATGCAAAAGAGTTTGTTCAAAGATGTGCTTTAACCACAGGAAGTGGTGGTGATTTGATAGGACATGTAAAGGCAGATTGTTTTTTAAGTGGAGATTTCAAATACCATCAAGCTTTTGAAGCAAAAGAGAATAACCTCAATTTAATAGACATAGGACACTTTGAGAGTGAAGCCTATTTCCCAGTGTGTTTAATGAAAAATTTGAAAAATTTTCCATTAAAAGTTATAATGTCAAATTCAAAAAACCCGTTTGATTACAAATAAACTACAAAACAGACAAAAATAAGTCGGAAAAAGAGGATACAAAATAGATGAACAAATACTTAGAAGAGTTAATCAATCTTTCAAAAATTGATAAAGAGATTGATGCGTTTGGACCAAGAATTGAATCAATACAGAAAAAGTTAAGAGCTGCAAAAGAAAAAGAAGATGAGATAAAAGTTCAAATCGATACTTATAAAAGTGAGATTACTGAAAGCAAATTAAAAAAGAGTAAAAATGAGTTGCATCTAGCGGAACTTGCTGATAAATTAAATGACTTATCAAAGAAAAGTGCCTTAGTAAAAACAGATAAAGAGATAAAAGCACTTCAACTAGAAGAAGAGATTTCAAAAGAGCAAATTGATTTTGCAAATGAAGAGATTGAGCGTTTAGAGAAGATAATCGCTGCTAAAAATTTAGATATCGAAGAAGCAAATACAAAATTAGAAGAGATTAGTAAAGAGACTATGGAGATTAGTGCTTCTATCGATACACAGATGAAAGAGATAGAAGAACAAAGAACACAAGTATATGAGCAAAAGCAAAAGCTAGTTTCAGATATGAGTCAAAAAATCCTCTCTTTTTATGAGAAGATAAGAAAATGGGCAGGAAATACAACAGTAGTTCCTGTAAAAAAACAAGCCTGTTATGGTTGTTTTATGAGAATCAATGATAAAACTTATGCCGCAGTTATCAGACAAGACGACATCGTTACTTGTCCTCATTGTGGTAGAATTTTGTTTAAAGAGAGTGAGGAAGCATAATATTGCTTCTTTTTTTATATTTTACATTTGTAACGCTAGTTTATATGCTAGCGTTACCCCTTTTGCTTTTTTTATCTTTTAAAAAAAAGTACAAATCATCAATCCCAGCAAGATTTTTTCTTTATAAAAACCTTCCTTTTGAAAAGAAAGATGCCATTTGGTTTCATGCATGTTCTCTTGGTGAAGTTAATGCTTTAAAAGTGATTATAAATCAAATCAAAGATGTACATGTAAATTTTTCGGTGATTACTCAAACAGGATTTAAATCTGCTAAAACGATAGAAAACATAGGATTAAGATATCTTCCTTTTGAAGTTTTTTTACCGTTTTGGATAAGAAAACAAAAAGTTTTAGTTGTCCTAGAAGCAGAACTGTGGCCTATGCTTTTTGTGATTTCAAAACTAAGAGGGACGAAAACGATTTTGTTAAATGCGAGGATATCTGATAACTCGTATAATTCGTATAAAAAATTTGCGTTTTTTTATAGATGGATTTTTTCCTATGTGGACAAAGTTTTTGCCCAAAGCGAGCTTGATAAGCAAAGACTCTTAGAATTGGGTGCTAAAAATGTTGTTGTCAATGGAAACATCAAAACGCTAAGTATCCCAACTGTGAGTAAAAAATATAAAAAGCCAAACTCTCAAGTGATGACTTTAGCGAGTACTCATGAGGGAGAAGAGGAGCTTTTGTTAGAGAATTTACTCTTACCTCAAGCTTGTACTCTTATCGTCGTTCCAAGGCATCCTGAGAGGTTTGAAAGTGTAGATCAGCTTTTACGAAAATATGCTAAAACGATGGGTAAAAGCTATTCAAGATTGAGCGAAAATGAACTCTTAAATACCGATATCGTTTTGTGTGATAAGATGGGAGAACTTGTAAATATATATGCTATAACAGATATAACTTATCTTGGTGGCTCTTTCAAAGAGGGGATTGGTGGACATAATCCACTTGAACCAGCATTTTTTAACAATAAAATTATCAGTGGAGAGTATTTTTTCAATCAATTTCCGCTCTATAAATTAGTAAAAAATATAAAAGTTTGTTTGAGAGAAGAGTTGAAAAGTTTAAATTATGATTTAGTTGAAAAATCAGAAGTTTTATATCAAGGGGAGATGGATTCTCTTTTTAAAGAATTAAAGGAAAATGTAGAATGAGTAAAGAAAAAGCATACAAACTTTTAGCTTTGCAAGAAAATATCTCAAATCGTGCAGCAAAAGATTTAATCGATAGAGGGTTAGTTTATAGTGGTGGTAGAAAGATAACAGTCGCACGTGGTGAGTTAGATGCGAAAACAAAGTTCAAAGTAAATGAGATTAAAAAAGCGAAGAAAATTTTTGAAGATGAAAACATCATTGCTGTTGATAAACCTGCTTTTTTAAATACAGAAGAGTTAGTAAGTAGCTATGAAGATGCCACACTTTTACATAGATTAGATAGAGAAACAAGTGGAGTTTTACTTTTTAGTAAGAATGAAGAGTTTCATAAAAAAGCAGTAGAAGCTTTTAAAAATAAAGAGGTAAAAAAAGAGTATATAGCTATCGTCTCTGGAGTATTTGTTGAGCCAATTACCATCAATATGCCTTTGGTAACGATAAAAAAAGGCAATAGTGCTTACGCCAAAATCTCTTTGCTCAAAGGTAAAGAAGCGATTTCACATGTTGAACCTTTGATGGTAGAGGGAAAAATCTCAAAAGTCAAAGTCACTATCGAAACAGGTAGAACACATCAGATTAGAGCACATCTAAAAAGTGCAAATATGTCGATAATAGGCGATACACTTTATGGTGGAAAACCCTCCGCTAGAATCATGCTCCATGCACATAAAATCTCTCTTTTAGGATATGAGTTTAAAAGCGAAGAGCCAAAAGAGTTTATCAAAATGATGCAAAGGGATTAAACGCTTTTTACATGTAAAAATCACTTTTAAGTTCCTTTTGCTTGCTAATGTTTTGTATTTCAATACAAAGTAGGGATACAAAATGAAGTTAGGATTTAAGCAAAAAATCATTTTTTCCGCAGGAATTTTTTTTGGTATAGCTTTATTGGCTTTTGGATTGGTAAGTTTTTTCAATATGAAAGAGACTTTAACACAACAAATTGAGCATATCGAAAGAGCGAGGGCAAACTCTTTAAAAATCGATATAGAATCTTGGATAAATAACAAAAAACTTATCTTTGAAACCGCAGCGGGGCATATCTCTAAACTTGATGAGTTCTCACAACAAAGTATTCAGCCTCTCTTACAACCTGCTCTAAAAATTTCCAAAGCGGATTTAGCTTATATGGGAGTTGAAGAGACAGGTTTGATGGTATATAACAATGGCAAACCACAAAAAGAGGGGTATGACCCACGAAAAAGACCTTGGTATATCGCTGCAAAAGAGCAAAAAGAATCTATCGTAACGGATGTTTATGTAGGTGCTTCTACTGGGAAACTAAGTATCTCTATCGCAGCACCTGTTTATGTATCGGGAGTTTTTAAAGGGGTTGTCTCTTCTGATTTATTTCTTGATCACATTAATGACAAAATCAAAGCTTTTCAATTTAGAGGAGGTTATGCCTTTATACTAGATACACAAGGTAAAATTCTTTTTCATCCAAATACTGCTTCACAAGGTAAGATTTTATATGAAGTTAATGAAACATTAAAAGACTTAGAAAAGTTGATAAAAAATAATGAAGTAGGTTCATATGAGTATATTTCTTCAAGTAAAGATGATAAAATTCTCACCTTTCAACGCTTAGAAAATGGCTGGACTGTTTGTATTACGACAGATAAAAAAGTTGCTTTTGAACCTATTTTTGCAATGCTAACACAACTTTTCACATTGGGGACTTTGATAGCGTTAATATCTCTTACTTTGTTGTACTTTATCATAGGTACGCAGTTTAGACCTTTGATAAAACTCAATGAAATCATCGAAAATCTCTCTAGTTCTGAGGGTAATCTTACTCAAAGATTGCAAACAAACTCTCATGATGAGATTGGTAAAATAGGAAAAAATATTAACTCTTTTATAGAAAAAATCCATACGATTATCTTAACTGTCAAACAAAACAGTAGTGAAAATGCTACTGTGGCTCAACAACTCTCTTTTTCAGCTACACAACTCGATAAAAGAATTGAACAAGAGTCTCAAACAGTAAATACTACAACTTTGATGACTCAAGAGTTAAAAAAATATCTACAAACCTCAGTTGCAAAGGCAGAAACATCCAAAGAGGAGTTACATCAAGTTACCCAAAGCCTTAAAACAGTAGAAAAGGATGTATCACATCTTTCTAACCTCTTACAAGAAACTGCACACAATGAGATAGAATTGGCTGATAAGCTATCGCAAGTAAGTGCAAATACAAATGAAGTAAAAGATGTTTTGACGGTGATAAATGATATAGCAGATCAAACAAACCTTTTAGCATTGAACGCAGCTATCGAAGCAGCGCGTGCTGGGGAACATGGTAGGGGTTTTGCTGTCGTTGCAGATGAGGTGAGAAAACTTGCTGAGAGAACACAAAAATCTCTCATTGAAATCAATGCAACCATCAATGTGGTAACTCAAGCTATCAATGACGTTAGTGGAGAGATGAATCAAAATTCTGATAAGATAGGAAAAATCTCAGAGATTTCCATCGATGTAAAATCTAGTGTTTCTAGTGTCACAGATGTATTAGACCAAACAATTGAAAATACAAAAAATGCTGTCCAAGATTATATAGGTACTTCCCTAAAAATGGACAATATCGCAAAAAATATAGATTCAATTCACAAGTTATCAACGACAAATTTACAAAGTGTAGAGGAGCTATCTCAAGCAAGTGAAAATTTACATTCATTGAGTGAAACTTTAAACAATGAGCTTAAAAAGTTTAAATCTTAGTATAAGGTTTTTATGAAGAGTGTTTTTGATGTTTATTAAAATAAAAGCAAAATTTGAGTAATATAGCATTCCTTTTGATAGGGCGATATGTCAGATTTATATTATACTAAGGAAGAAAATTTTGTTTGAAGTTTTAACCGATTCATTTAGAAGTGCAGTCAATAAAATACGATTTGCTGATGATGAGAAGTCATTAAAAAAAGCTTTGGAAACACTCAAAAAATCTCTACTCAAAGCAGATGTACATCATAAAGTAGTAAAAGATTTGCTAGCTGTTGTTGAAAAAGAGACAAAGCAAAATGGCATAGGACAATTAAACTTTCTTAAAGCCCTAAAAGATAATTTAAATGAGATTTTAACAGCTCCAGGAAATCAAGGTTTCGTTTTTGCTTCAAAACCACCAACAAAAGTTTTGATGGCTGGTCTTCAAGGAAGTGGTAAAACAACTACAACTGTGAAGTTGGCAAATTATCTAAAATTAAGACACAAAAAAGTACTTGTAGCTGCTTGTGACTTACAAAGACTTGCTGCTGTTGAGCAGTTAAAACAACTTTGTAGTGCAAATGACATAGATTTATATGCAGATGAAGAGGAAAAAAATCCACTTAAAATCGCTAAAGCAGCACTAAAAAAAGCTGAAGATGGCTTGTATGATGTCCTTCTAGTTGATACCGCTGGTCGTTTAGCGATAGATGCTGAGCTTATGGATGAACTTGAAGGTGTGAAAAAGACCATAGCTCCTCATGAAGTTTTCTATGTAGCTGACTCTTTAACAGGTCAAGATGCCATTAGAAGTGCTGCTAGTTTCCACGAAAAGATAGGTATAACAGGCGTTGTTCTTAGTAAATATGATGGCGATAGCAAGGGTGGTGTTGCTCTAGGCATCGCGCAGCAAGTAAATGTTCCTTTGCGTTTTATAGGTCTTGGAGAAAAAGTTGCTGATTTGGAAGCTTTTGTCCCAGATAGAATCGTTAATCGTTTGATGGGTGAGGGGGATTTAGAAACTCTTGCTGAAAAAACAGCAACTATCATTGATGAGAAAAAAGCAAAAGCTATCACTAAAAAAATCAAAAAAGGTGAGTTTAACTTTAATGACTTTTTAGAGCAAATGGAACAGATGAAAAAACTTGGAAGTATGAAGTCAATCATCGGTATGATTCCAGGTCTTTCACAAATGGCAGGAAAACTCAAAGATGTTGATTTGGAAAATTCTGCTGAAATGAAAAAGATAAAAGCTATGATAAGCTCTATGACAAAAAAAGAGAGAGAAGAGCCTTCCTTGCTCAATAATACAAGAAAAAGAAGAATTGCTGAGGGTGCTGGGCTTTCCAATGTAGAAGTGAATAGATTTTTAAAACAGTTTAAAAATGCTTCTAAAATGGCAAAGCAGTTCTCAGGTAAAAAAGGTATGCAAGATTTGCAAAATCTTATGGCTCAGGCGAAACAAAGTGGGATACCAAGATAAAACTTTACTTTTAAGTTTTTTTTGGATATAATCCCACATCATTTTGGCTTACAAAATAATCCCTCTGTGATTGTAAGCTGTATAAACGCTCTTGTTAGCGGTAAGAGGCATTATAATTTTACGAATTTATTCTGCATAATTACCCCTTTGTGTCTGTACAGTTTTTAAATCCCAAGATTTTTTTAAGCTAAAATTTAATATGAATTTCGTGTTAGAAATATCAAAAAAATAAAGGAATAAGATGACAGTTGTTAGACTTACAAGATTGGGTAGAAAGAAAAAACCTTTTTACAGAGTAGTTGTTACAGACAGTAGAAAAAGAAGAGATGGTGGCTGGATTGAAGCTATCGGTTACTATAACCCACTAACAAAAGAAGTAAAAGTTAACGAAGAGAGACTTGCTTACTGGAAAGGCGTTGGTGCTAAGCTTAGTGACAGGGTAGTAAAAATTACTGGTAAATAATCATGATAGATAAATTTCTCGAAGAGTTTGCTAAACTTTTAGTAGATAAGCCAGAACTTGTTAGAGTAGAAAAATCTGATATTGATGAAACATTTTGCGAAGTAACTATCTTTGCGGATAAAGTTGATACAGGAAAATTAATCGGAAAAGATGGAAAGATGATTAATTCCCTTAAAACTCTTATCTCAGGATGTAAAGCAAAAGATGGGAAGTCTTATCGAGTGAGTGTAAAAGCTAACGATGAATAGTAAAGATAATTCCCTCCTCGAAGTAGCACGTTTAGGTCGTCTTGTAGGCTTAAAAGGGGAATTGAAGTTACATTTGCATAGTGATTTTCCTGAGCAGTTTTGTAAAGGAAAAGTTTTTTCAACTCAAAAAAATCTTGTTTTGGAGATTGCATCATATAACCAAAACAAAGGATTGATTTCATTTGTTGGATATCAAGATAGAGATAAAGCAAGTGCTTTAGTAAACTCTTTTTTGTTTACAACAAAAGAGCAAAGTCAAAATGATTGCAAACTAGAAGAAGGAGAGTTTTTCTGGTTTGAAGTTATAGGTTCTACTATCCAAGAAAATGAAAAAATCTTAGGATCTGTTGTAGAAATAGAACGAATAGAACCTGTTGATTATCTAGTAGTTCAAACAGATGAAAGTTTAGTAAAAGACGGGATGAGCAAAACGTTTTTCATACCTTTTATAGAAAGATATGTATTGCGTTTTGATAAAGAGGCAAAGATAGTTTTTGTAAAAGATGGATTAGAACTTTTGGAGAATTCTTAGAGGAGAAGTGATGAAATTTACTTTTGTTACTCTCTTTGAAAATCTCATTAGACCTTATTTTGAAGACTCGATTTTAAAAAGAGCTTTGCAGAGTGGTTTGATTGAGATAGAGTTTTTTAATCCAAGAGATTTTACAACAAACAAACATAATAAAGTTGATGATTATCAAGTTGGTGGAGGAGCAGGGCTTTTGCTTGGTGTTCAGCCACTTTTTGATACTCTTAAGAAGATAAAAGATACCCATCCTGATGCGTATTTTATCTTTCCAGCACCTGCTGGGAAACCATTTAAACAAATCGATGCAAAAAGATTGGCATTGAAAAAAAATATAGTTTTTGTAAATGGAAGATACGAAGGGATTGATGAGAGAGTTGTTGAAACATTTGCCAATGAGGTTTTTTCTCTTGGAGATTATGTTTTGACTGGTGGAGAGTTGGCAAGTTGTGTTTTCAGTGATGCTATAAGTAGAAATATCGAAGGTGTTTTGGGCAATCAAAGCTCCTTAGATGAAGAGAGTTTTGAAAATGAGCTTTTAGAAGCTCCTTCGTTTTCTAAACCCGCCTTCTACGAGGGTAAATCTGTTCCCTCAGAGTTTTTAAAGGGAAATCACGCTAAAATAGCCAACTTAAAAATTGAGATGGCAAAGTTAAAAACAAAATACTTTAGACCAGACCTCTTTGCTCGCAAGTCTGCGAGGCGTTGAAATCAAAAAGGATCAACCAAATGAGAAACAAGTATATAGAAGCTTTTGAACAAGCTCAAATAACACAAAAGAATATTCCAGATTTTAGAGCTGGTGATACACTAAGAGTTGCTGTTATGATTAAAGAAGGTGACAAGCAACGTGTACAAAATTTTGAAGGTATTTGTATCGCTAGACGTGGGAGTGGTACAGGAGAAACTTTTATCGTAAGAAAAATCGGTGCTAACTCTGTTGGTGTTGAGAGAATTTTCCCAATTTATTCAGATAGTATCGAAGAGATTACAGTATTAAGACGTGGTCGTGTTAGAAGAGCAAAACTGTTCTATCTACGTGGTCGCCGTGGTAAATCTGCAAGAATTAAAGAACTTAAAAAGTAATGCAAGAATGGCTCTTTTAGAGCCTTCTTCCTTCTAATTTCCTCCTATGAACATCCAAAAAGAGTGCGTTGAGTGTATCTATAATCAATCAAAAAGAGTGAGCTCTTTTTTAAATGTACCTGCTAAGGTTGCAGAGCAAATCGATACTTTAGCAAAAAAACATATAGAAAATTTTGATTTTCAAAACACCCCTCCTCATAATGCTACACCGATGTACGAAGATATGACAAAGCTTTTAGAAGTTGATGATTTGTATGCAACTTTAAAAGAGGAAGCTAGTGAAAATGCTAAGAAATTCATCAGTACATGTAAAGATAAAATTAAAAGTGCAACAGATACTTTAGAAGCAGCTATCAAAACAGCGATAGCTGGAAATGTTATAGATTTGGCAGCTGAAGTGATGTTTGATCTTGAAAAAGAGATAGATAAAATTTTTCATACTTCTTTTGCGATAGATGATTTTGAAAAGCTCAAAACAAAACTTGCTACTACAAAAAAATTAGTCTACTTAAGTGATAATGCTGGCGAAGAGGTGTTTGATAAAATCTGTATTGAGACACTTAAAAAGCTCTATCCTCATTTAGAAGTTTTCTACTTTGTAAGAGGAAAACCGATTATCAATGATCTGACGATAGAACATGCAAAAAAATCAGGATTAGATGAAGTAGCAGTTTTAGTTGATAGTGGTGTTCCAACTCCAGGCTATGCACTAGACCTTGCAAATCCTGCTTCAAAAAAGCTTTTTTATGAGGCTGATTGTATCATCTCTAAGGGTATGGGAAATTATGAATGCTTAGGTGTTATGCAAGATTTGCCACTCTTTTTTCTGCTTAAGGTAAAATGCCAAGTTGTTGCTCGTGAAATCGGTGCAAAACTCGGTGATATCGTTTGTAAACAACTTTAACTTTTTTATAAATTTTGTTATAAACTTAGATAAAAATAAATTTAAAATGCCATACTTATTTCATTAACACTAACTTAAGATTTTCTTAATCTTAATAAAAGTTGAAAGTGCTATAATTGCCTAAACTTAAGAAAGTGTACAATGAAATCAGAGATACAATTTAGTCAATTTGATAGTACAAATATCAGACGTGTTAGGAAGATAAAAGAGTTTTTAGATTCTGTTGAGCTTGAACTTTCAGAAGATATTGAGATTTATGTCAGTGCAAAAGAGGATGAACAGATAATAGCTTGTGGAGGCTTGTCTGGAAAAATTTTAAAATGCATTGCGGTAGCACCTCATAAAAGAGGAGAAGGACTTATCCTCACAGTAATGACGTACCTCTTAAATGCAGCATATAACAGAGATAGAAAAGAGCTTTTTTTATTTAGCAAACCAAAATACCTCTCTTTTTTTGAAGAGTGTGGATTTCATCTTATCCAAAGATATGAAAATGAGATTATGCTCATGGAAAACACACATAACCTACAAGAGTATAAAGATAACCTTATTAAATTGAAAAAAGATGGTGGAGTCATAGGCTCAATCGTTATGAATGCAAATCCTTTTACATTAGGACACCAACACTTAGTTACCGAAGCAGCAAAACGCTCATCATGGCTTCATCTTTTTGTTGTAAAAGAAGATGCAAGTGAATTTAAGTTTAAAGATAGAATAGACCTTATAAAAAAAGGAGTTGCTCATCTTAAAAATATAACTGTTCATGAAGGCTCAGATTATATCATCTCAAAAGCAACATTCCCTACGTATTTTATAAAAGACAAGGGAAAAGTTAACGATTTACATGCAAAGCTTGATTTGTATATCTATAAAAATCACTTAGCACCAGCTCTTGGTATCACACATCGATTTGTTGGTACTGAACCTTATTGTAAAGTGACAAACAATTATAATCAAAATATGAAAAAGATTCTTGAAAAAGAGGAGGCTGGAAGTAAGCCCATAAAAGTCGTAGAGATACCAAGGATAGAGTTTGCTCAAAAAGCGATATCAGCTTCGAGGGTAAGAGCTCTTTTAAAAGAAGAAAAATACGAAGAACTAGCAAACATAGTTCCGCCAACAACGATGGAGTTTTTGATGAAAGAGGTAGTAAATGGCAGATATAACTAGTTGTGGTCATGCAGGAACACTCGAATCTAGTGATGTTCTTATCCATATAGAACCAAGTCAAGATATAGAGATAAATCTTATAAGCAGTGTTGAAGAATTGTATGGAGATGATATCAAGGCTTTGGTTTTAGAAGTTTTGGAAAAAATGAATATCAAGGCTGTAAAAGTAGATATCAACGATAAGGGTGCTTTGGATTATGTTATCAAAGCAAGATTACAAACAGCGATTTTAAGAGCTTTGGAAGATGGGGATAAACCAGATTGGAGTCTGTTATGAGATTAAGAAGAAGTATGCTTTTTGTTCCAGGCTCAAATACTTCAATGGTATGCAATGCATTTGTATATAAGCCAGATACCGTGATGTTTGATTTGGAGGATTCTGTTGCGATTAGTGAAAAGGATTCGGCAAGGCTGATGGTATTTCATGCTTTGCAACATTTTACCTATGCTGATGTAGAAACAGCAGTAAGAGTAAATCCACTTGAATCTCCTTATGGACTACTTGATTTAGAAGCTGTTATCAGAGCAGGAGTAGATATCGTAAGACTGCCAAAAACTGATACAGTTGATGATGTTTTAGATATGCAAAATGCGATTGAAAAGATAGAAAAAGAGATAGGAAGTAAAAAGGAAACAAAGCTTTTAGCGGCTATCGAGAGTGCTTTGGGTGTAGTAAATGCCGTAGATATCGCAAGATGTAGCAAGAGACTTATGGGTATAGCACTTGGTGCTGAAGATTTTGTAAGAGATTTAAGAACTCAAAGAACAAAAGAGGGCTTAGAACTGAGCGCAGCAAGGTCTCATATCCTTTTAGCAGCGAGGGCAGCAAAGATAAATGCTTTTGATTCTGTTTTTTCTGATGTAAAAGATAAAGAAGGTTTTATCAGAGAGGTTACTTACATAAAAGGTTTGGGTTTTGATGGAAAGTCTTTGGTCAACCCAAATCAGATATCAACACTCCATTCGATTTATGCTCCAACAAAACAAGAAATCGAATGGGCATTAGAAGTTATCGAAGCTTCAGAACACGCAAAAAAACATGGTTTGGGCGTGATTTCGATAGATGGAAAAATGGTTGATGCGCCCATCATCGCTAGGGCAAAAAGTGTCATAGAATTAGCCAAAGCTTCTGGTGTTATGGGGGATGATGAAGATGAGTGAAAAAAAAGTTTATAAAAAGTTTATAAAAGATATACAAGAAGAGCAAAGAAGTGAAAAAATCTGCCAAAGTATCGAAGAAGCGATTAAGAAATCAGGGTTAAAAGATGGTATGACTATCTCTTTTCACCATGCTTTTAGAGGTGGAGATAAAGTTTTAAATCTCGTGATGGATATCATCGCTAAGATGGGTTTTAAGGATTTGACTTTAGCTTCAAGTTCTTTAGCTTCTGTCCATGATGAACTCATAACACATATAAAAAATAAAGTTGTAACAAACATTTATACCTCAGGTTTAAGAAGTGCTTTAGGAGAAGCCATCTCGTATGGACTTTTAGATAAACCAGTGCAAATCCATTCTCACGGGGGAAGGGTACATTTGCTCCAAAGTGGAGAGCTACAAATCGATGTTGCATTTATAGGTGTTCCTAGCATCGACAGGTTTGGTAATGCAAGTGGCTACAAAGGACGTTCTCGTTGTGGCTCTTTAGGATATGCTATGAGTGATGCTCAGTATGCCAAATATGTTATCGCTTTGAGTGAGAGCTTAGAGCCTTATCCAAATATGCCAGCATCTATCTCTCAAGATCAAGTAGATAGTATCGTGTTAGTAGAAGAAGTTGGAGACCCAAGCAAGATAGGTGAGGGTGCTACTAGGATGACTACAAATCCAAAAGAGCTTCTTTTGGCAAGGCGAACGGCTAGAGTTATAGAACATTCAGGACTTTTTAAAAATGGATATAGCCTCCAAACAGGAACTGGTGGTGCTTCTTTAGCAACGACTATCTTTTTAAGTGAAAGAATGGAAGAAAAAAATATCAAAGCCAGTTTTGGGCTTGGTGGTATCACTGGAACGATGGTTTATATGCTCAAACGAGGTCTTATAGACAAGCTTTTAGATGTTCAAAGTTTTGATGAATTTGCTGCAAAATCTTTAGGGGAAAATCCAAATCATATCGAGATTAGTGCAAATGAGTATGCTAATCCAAGCTCAAAAGGAGCTGCTATCAAACAGCTAGATGTAGTTGTTTTAAGTGCCTTGGAGATTGATATAAATTTTAATGTTAATGTTATAACAGGTTCAAAAGGCTTACTTAGAGGGGCAAGTGGTGGGCATAGTGATACTGCTGCTGAAGCAAAATTAGCTATTATCGTAGCGCCACTTACAAGAGGAAGAATCCCAACTGTTAGAAGTAGAGTCAATGCGATAGTCACGCCTGGTGAGAGTGTGGATGTGTATGTCTCAGACCAAGGAATCGCTGTACATCCAAGAAATGTAGAGTTGAAAAAAAGACTGATTAAAGCAGGACTTACTATCGTAGATATCGAGGATTTACATAAAAGAGCTATAGCGATATGTGGACAACCACAAAAGATAAAACATACAGATAAAGTTGTTGCGCAAATCCGTTACCGTGATGGTTCAGTGATTGATGAAATCAAACAGTTGGTTAAATGAAGTTTTAGAAAACAGGGAGGCGAGAGTAGAAAAACAGACTACTCTTAGAAAAAAGTATAATCTCCCTGTTTTAAGTTTAACCATCAATATCCCAGGAGAGATAAAAAAAACTCCTGAGGCTTTGGTCGTTTTTGAAGCAGCACTTAGTTGTATCGAAGGATTAGGCATTAACATAGCCGAAAAAATCCTTACATGTAAAAAGACTGGCTATGAGGCACTTTTTTGTTTACATGTACAAGCAAGTCAACTGAAAAAGCTTACATGTAAGATTGAAGAGAGCCATCCTCTTGGACGTTTGATGGATATAGATGTGATTGATGAGCAAGGTCATATACTAAGTAGAAAATCTCCTCGAAAATGTTTTGTTTGCGAAGAAAATGCAAAAGTTTGTGCGAGAGCTAGGAAGCACTCTTTGAGTGAACTGAGCAGCTATATAAAGCAAAAAATTGATGATTACCAAGCTAGTTTATGAAGCTTTGATATGTGAGGTAGAACTCACGCCAAAGCCTGGACTTGTAGATAAGATAAACAGTGGAAGCCATAAAGATATGGATATCCACACCTTTTATAAAAGCGCATATGCCATCTCTCCTTTTATCGAAAAATTTCTTACATGTAAAAGTGATTTTGAGCAGCTAAGAAAAGTTGGGTTTGAGTGTGAAAAAGCCATGTTTATAGCAACTGATGGTGTTAATACACATAAAGGCATGATTTTTTCTTTAGCAGTTTTTTGTGGAGCGATAGGGAGTGTTGGATATAGGGATTTTTCGCTTTTGCAAGAAGAGATTAGATACATTTGTAAAGATTTGATTAAAAAAGATTTAGCGGATATCAAAGAGCCTAAAACGCATGGAGAGAGGTTTTATGTTCAAACAAAACTAGGCGGAATCCGTGCAGAAGCTGTAGCTGGATATCCAAGTGTTTTT
>DLUF01000008.1 GCA_002742765.1 Sulfurospirillum sp. UBA12182
TTGACAAATAGTGGCACTTTATACAACCTTTTTAAATCCATACTCTTGAAGTGTTTGCGCAGCCAATGCAGCTCTTGCACCCGTTTTACAAAAGACCATTAAAGAGTTTTCAACTACTAAATCTGATTTTCCAAGCATTGGTTCTAGTTTTCCACGACTCATATTTTTATATTTCTCCCATTTTGGATAGCCCATAGAAGTTACTTCATCCTTATCTCTAACATCTATAATGATAAAATCTTGCTTCTCTTCCATCATCTTTAAAGCTTCTTGAGGTGAAATCATTTTTACTTTAGATTTTGCTTCTTTTACTTGTGCTTTAAATTTTTCAGTAAAAACTTTTGCATCAGCAAACAACGACCCAACACTCAAAGAGAGTGCAACAACAGCAATTAACATTTTTTTCATAACTACTCCTTAAAAAAATTAATTAAAATTATAAGCTAATCTTAGAAAACGTTATTGATATAAATCAAAATAAAAAAGTGATAAAATCAGGATTTATCGAAGAGGAGTAGATGTAAAAATTCTATAAGCTAATACAAGATTAAAACAGAGTTCACTAAGCATCAACAAATCCCACGTTGAGAGTACATGTAAAAACTCCATTCCCTCATCTAAAGCTTCAAAATCGACTTTACATGTAAAGCCATAATCAAGTTCAGGTGAACCGATTTCTGGTAAATCTAGCGCATATAAAAATTCAAAATGAACTTGCGGATTCCTTTGCATTCTGCGGATACGTTTTAAAGTTCCATCAAAATCTTTTTCACTCAAACGTATCTGGGCATGAATGTTATGCGAGAGAACATTTCTTACAAAAGAGAGGATATCAACAAAATCTTCATAACGTTCATGAAGACGAAACTGCATAAAACTTTTAAAAGGACTCTCTAAGCGTAAAGCCTCAACCATCGCCATGCAAATCCCTCTATAAGCATTGAACTCTACAAAATACTCATATAAAGTTATCTCTTGTTCATTTTTTCCGTAAGAGTCTTTTAAAAGCTCTTGTATGACCTGAGGGTTAAAGTAGTAGATTTGTGAAGTGCTATACTCTTTTCTAACATTGAGATTTTTTGAACTTAAATCCTCTTTTTTAGAGAGTTTATCAAAAAACTTTCCTACATGTAAAAAGTAAAAATTCTGCTCAACAAGCAAAAGTGCATCATCTACAAGTTTATCCATCACAAACTTTCAAATCAACTTTAATCTCTTGAAAGATAGCACAATCTCCCTCTTGAGAGACAAGATGAGGCGTTAAAACATTAGCATCTTTATGTCCTGAATGAAGCAACAAACAATCATCTCTTAATCTTTCATCATTTTTAACAACAAATTTGCAGCTATACTCTCCATTGTCTAAAGTTACTAAACTCCCATCTTCTAAGCCAAGAGAAAGTGGAACATGAAGAAATTCATCTGTTATAAATTGAGAGTTAAGGGATTTGTTCCATTTGGTGCTTAGGAGAAAGAAAGCTTTTTCACTCTCAAAGTCATCATAAAAATCATCAAAAAACTCAAACTTACCGCTTGATGTATAAAACTCTTTTTCATAAGGCAATTGCATAAAAGTTTTTGAGATAAGTCGCCCGTCTCTTTGTGTAGAATTTGAATTTACTATCTCTTGAATATACTCTTTTTCTTCTTTAAGAGTCTCAAAGCTAAAGGCATCTAGTAATTTTTGTGTCAACTCATACTCACTAAAAGCCTCACTATTTTCAACAATCTTAGGCATATATCCTATATATTCGTGCCCATAAGAGAGTTTTAAATCCTCTTTTTCTAAAAAACTTTTTGCAGGGATTATCAAATCTGCTAACTTAGAAGTCTCATTTTCATGCAAACCAAAATAAACGACAAAACCAGCCTTTTTTAACCCCTCTTTGACTTTTGGAGTACAAGGCATTTGATTTGCAGGATTTCCACCTTGGATGAAGACAACATCATACTTTCCAAAATCTACTGTTGGCAAAAGAACACTTTTTACTTTTGCCTTAAAAGGAGAGCTAAAACCAAATCCACTATCTGCTATATAACCAACACCACAACCTTCTTTTCCAAAAAGTCCAAGCATCGCCGCCAATGAGTCAATAGCTCGTAAGACACTATGCCCGTGAGCATACTTTTGTACTCCAAGCCCAACAAGAAAAGAGACCTTTTTACCTCTGATTAAAGAGAGTATTTCCCCAGCTTTTACCAAATCTACACCTGATTTTTCAACAAGCTTTTGTATCGGGATTGCATTTATAAAATCACAAAAATAATCAAAATTTTCGCATCTTTGCTCTATAAACTCTTTATCTTCCATCTCTTCCATATAAGCGATTCTAGCAAGAAGCATAGCTAAGTAGATATCACCTCTTGGACGAATTTGGATAAAGATATCTGCTTTATGCGCAAAATCGATTTTTACTGGGTCTATAACAATAATCTTTTTCCCTTTAAGTACTGGAAGCATATGTGAGTTAGTGACACTAGGATTTCTCCCCCATAAAATCACCACTTCCGCATCTTTTACATGTAAAGGACTTAAAGCCAGATTTGCCCCTCTTCCCTCTTCTATACCAGCAGCACCAGCATCTTCACAGAGTGAGCCTTTTGCTACATCACTGCCATAAAGAGCAAAAAACTTTCTAGTGATACTTTGCATCGAACCTAGATTGCCGCTTCCTTTAAAATAAAGTGTTTTTTGAGGGTTTGAACTTTTGAGTTTTTCTTTTAAAATCTCAAAAGCCTCCTCTTTGCTTATCTGCTTTGCGTTATAAGAGGCTTTTTGTACTCTTGGGAATTTATGATAATTGGTAAGATGATGGCAAAGATACCCTTGCGTTATGGGATGAGATTTTTCACCTTTGAGCTTTAAATTTTCATCAACTTCTATACTACAACCATCAAAACAATCCAATGGACAGGTTGTTTTAAACATCTTTATTTAAACTCAACTTTCATAAGCTCTGAAAAACGGCTAGGTGCTGGCAATAAAATCTCTGTCTTATAAGCCGAGATATTTTGGGTATCAGCTACATCCCAAACTTTGTCTACTTTGTATTCAGTCGGTTTATCATTGATGTATATCACCCCATTTTTTGCCAACTCTACATCCTCTTTAGAGAGATAAAGTGTTAATTTTCCTTTTGAGATATCATAGGCATCTACTAATGATGTTCCAACACTTACATAATCTCCAACATTTACATAAGTGTTATAAATAAGATAGCCTTTTTTTATCTCAACACTTTTATCCTCGATAGTATCTTCTAAATTTGTAATCTTATACTCCAAATCACTGAGCTGAATTAACAGGTTTTGTACAGAGTTTTCAAGAGATATAGTTTGATTTTGCGCACTAATAAGAGTGATAAGTTCATTATCCTTTTCAACTCTTGATTTCGTTTTTAAATCTTTTATACGGTTATAGTTATCTTCTCTTATCCTCTGTACCTCTTTAGAGTTTTCAAGATTTTTTTGCGTAAGCTCTAAAGTTACTTTGAGTGCTTGGAGTTTTTGTTTTGAGCTTTTCAGCTCCTCTTTGTTCAAAAAATCATCTATTTGTATGTAGATACCGCCATTTGAAACTTTTCCCTCCGCTTGTTTATAAAGGGTTTTTACTTCTCCGCTAACTGTTGATTTGATAGTGTATTTTTCAACTGGTTCAACTTTAGCATAGTACACAGAAGCACTTAAGGGCAATACAAAAGCTACACTCAATAACAAATATCTCATTTCTAACCTCTCATTTATATTTGACGTAATTATACAGTAGTTTTTGTAAACAAAATTTAAGGGCATATCTAAAAATCCTTGACTATTTAGCTTTAGATCGGAAGAGC